>JAZGGE010000305.1:0-3921 GCA_036480195.1 Methylococcales bacterium | reverse complement strand
TTTTGATTCCACTGTGAAACCAATATCTTACATTCTACATCCGCCATGAACTCACGGATCCAGGTCTAACCTTAGCCACTCCCACGACGACATCAGATCAGGTGTTCCCGACTCATCCAATAACACCTCGCCTTGTCAAAATCATTGCCTACGACCGTTACATCTAAGCAAACAACATTTCGGCTGAAGGTTAAAATCAAATGCACAAATATTATTCCTGGACATCTTTTTTCAAGGGTTTGATCATCGGCATCACCAGCGCCAGTATTGCTGGATTTGTGGGTCTTTATATATTACACATCAGCGGATTAGCGGTGATTGTTCTGCCCGAACAGGATATGATTAAAACGATCCTGGACTTTGCTTATCAGAATCTGCGACTCTCTATTATTCCTTTCTCGGTGGTGTTTATATTTTACCTTTATCAATTACGCCGATTGAATAATTTACTACAGACATCCGAACCTGCAACTGACAGAGTATTTCAGTTGGAACATGTCGTGGATGCCAGCATCAATGTGTTTTTCGGTATTGGTGTTATCTGGACGGCGATCGGTATGCGCAGCGCCCTCCTTTATGGGCTGGGAGATCCTACTGAGGCTGCTGATGGCGGTGCATTTGCCATCCTCCAACGGTTGGTGGACGGTGGTATTTTATTGGCCCTGTCGACAACCATTTTTGGTGGCGTTGGTGGTTATTTGATGCGTGTTGTTAAAATTCTTTGGCTCGGCACCCTGCTTCATCGATTTTATAACAACACGGCAAAGGCGCAAAGCGATGATGTGATCGACACGTTAAAGCGCATGGAATTTACCATTAACCAGTTACTCGACAAACAGGAGCATTAACTTCCATGTTATCTCAAGGATCTAGGATTATGCCTGGTTTTAGGTCAGTATCTCCAAGCGATGAAATGGAGGCGTTACAAACTGATGTCATGCGTTTTATGGCGATTCTCGGCTTATGTTTAATGGCAATATTCGCATTGGTGCAAAGCTTACCGATCATACCGCCAGACACCTCGGCACTCCGGGAGAGTAAAAAAAACCTGAAGAGCGACATAACGACACTCCAAGTTCAGGCAAAAAATCTAAAAGCTGAGATCACTGGAATGCAAAATCAATTAGAAGTACATTATCAGTCTGCTATGACGGTCAATATTTCAGTCCAAAAACAGAGGGCTAAACTGACTGCGCAACGACGAGAATTGGAACAACTTCAACAGACACGCAGCCTGGCAGTGGATAAGCTCGAAAACATCGCGGCTCAAAACCAACAACTCAAAGCGTTGCAAACACAGCTAAAGGAGGATAAGACCAAGCTTCACCGGCTTCGCGAAAAAAATGAACAGGCGCATCAAAAACTATCAAAAACAAAAACCAGAATTAAAGAAAATACACGGATACAGCCGCTAAAATCAGATCAAAATACATTGTTAGAACCATCGAATCCGAAACAAAAAGGCTTTACATTGCGCTTTACATCCGAAGATGCCCTGGATCATTTAATACGAAATCAAACGGTTTCTCTTTACGCCTTTGTTGACCAACACGTGTGGCAGTTACATCGGGTTGGGAGTACGTTACAATTCAGAAAAGGACAAAAACCTCCCAGCTATTATCAAATGTCCCAAACTACGGTTCCATTGCCGTACCGCCAGAAATTGACTACTCAATTAACCGTTCATCGAGACCACCAAGTTATGTGGGGCGTCTCGCTGCCAAAATCAATCACAACCCAAATCCAGAAGCGGATAAAAGGTCGTACCGGGGGTGATTTGACAATTTCAGCGAATGGAAGACTAGAGATACATTAATTCACATTTAAAGGTAAGGAACGATGAAGCCCATACTGCTGCTCTACACATTGACATTATTACTGACCGCATGCACCACAACGCCCGTATCAAATGGATCTTCCGCTAACCTCGACACCTGGATCACCCAGGAATTGACTCCCTATTTATTACAAGAACTTGGTCACCATCCAAAATTCAAAGGCAGTCCGTTGGTGTTGGTAAAAATGAACGATGCCGATGTTGAACCCGATATTGATGCTTTAACCGAGGATATTCGCGATCGCTTGTTTAATCGATTGTTAAGCGAACCGGGCATCAATATGGTGTGGCGGCCTACCACCCTTCCCTGGCGTCATCACCAAAAATTGTCTGAGCTGCATTGTAATGACTTTAGTCGCACTCAACACTACATCGGTATTGACATCAAGTCCTATCGAAAAGGCGAAGCGCGAATTTCCGTTCGTGCCCTCAACATGAAAGATTCCTCTTGGGTTTCAGGTTTCAGCAAAAGTTGGACTGGCGTTTTGACCTCGGAACAGCAGCAGGCATTAGGCGAACGACATAGTGATGAATATTTGCGGGGTTTACGGCCCTTGCCTTTTAATAGTCAGCAAGCTGACTTAGCGGCTGCTTATCTGGCCCATAATCTTAGCTGCTTATTACAGGCGCGGGGAATTGCCGACGTTGTAATATATCACCAACTGACTCGCCAAAAACACGGTTTCTTTCAAACGACTCAAAGCTTGATCAGCAACTATCTTAATCAATTCCAGGAGGTTCGGGTAACTGAAAACAGGAACGATGCCAATGTTATGATCAATACCGAAGTTCATCCCATCAATGATGATTTGTTTCAACTATGGGCAGTTACTCGCTTTAAACAAAGTGGCGAACACATATCCGGTTCCGACACCGCTGTTTATGTTTCATTGGGAAGGAATCCGAAACCCGAGAGATCGGATATTTCACCAGATCCAACGAGACGTATGCCACATTTAATCGGTCGCTTCGATGTGATTGTCCCCATCAGTTCTTCTTTTTGCCAGTCCGACAGACCCTGGGCTCAAGGAGAACGACTAATAATCGACCCTGGTCGACTTATTTCCGGCTCTTGCCTGGCTCTTGAAGTTGAACCTTCAGAATCCGCATGGCTTTTCCTTATCCATGAAGAGGAATCCGGAACTATGAAACGGCTCGTTCCATCAAGCTGCAGCAACCAGCCAAGTTTAGTCGACGCGTATGGATCGTTTCGCTTTCCTCCGCTGGGTGAAGACGAATCCATGACAATCGAACTGGATAACCGACCTGGGCAAGAAACATTTTCTGTCATTGCAGCATCCCACCCCGATTCTGCGCGACAGATCAAAGAATTGATTGAACAAATTCCCGACGCCTGCGCCGGTCTTGGTTATCGTGTTGAGACTAGCGCGTGGAAGTCGCAACTGGATCAACTGATAGACCGATTTCCCAGAGAAATTCAGATTGTGGAACGGGTCATTTGGCATAACACTATACGATAAGGTATCGAAATAAGCGTCCTCTTAAGAGAATGGTGGGCAATGCCGACTCGACCCACTGGATCTTGATTACCCCTATTAATTTTTCGGCAAGTTATACCTCTCGTGCCCAAGAATACCCATTTTCAGCGCGCTTCTTTTTGCGAAGCGCGTTGTTGTATAACCTTGAAACATAAGACTATTCATGTGGTTCTACGCCTAGGAGTCTGTCCGAGAATAGAAACCGTATCGAGGGAAACCCTTTTTGAGTCAGATTTTTTGATCATTTGAGGCGAATAGTGGCTATTTAACGAAAATGATCGGAAAATCTGGCCAAAATGGGCTTTTCCGCAGTAGGTTCTCTATTCTCGGACAGCCTGACCTCATCACGGTGAATCAAAAGGTTATAGACATTCATGGGATTTTGTTCTGAGCTTAGAATAACGACTTCTCTTCGTAGGAGCGGCTTTAGCCGCGATCTCGCCCGTGTTCGGGGCTAATGCCGCTCCTACGAAGGTATCAATACAAATTCCGTGAGATCAGGGATTCTGATTCTCGGACAGCCTCCTTGCCCTTCTCAAAAATATACCCACTCAAAACGAGCATTCTTGAACGCGAAAGGTATAT
>JAZGGE010000304.1:0-5153 GCA_036480195.1 Methylococcales bacterium | reverse complement strand
TCAACTTTTTCCATTTTGGAAAATGGTCCAACGTTAACCCGGTTCCATGTGGTGTTCCCAACGTAACTCTTTTCGATCTTTGCTTCCACTCCGAGAAGAGCAAGTTGGGCTTTGAGTTTTTCGGCTTTTCGGGGTTCCCGAAATGAACCAATTTGTAGGACGTAGCGACCTGTTTCGGCCTTACCTATGCTTTCTTTAAATTTCTTGGTTTTAATCTCACTTTCAGGAATTATGATTTCCATTTCAGGGAGAATGCTGTAGAACTCGTAATGAGGTTTGCTGGTTTCTTTCGGTTGTTCGGTTTTTGCCTCTTTTTGTTCTTGTTCTGTCGGTGATGAAGGCATGCTATTGTTGACATCTGCATCTTCACCGCTTAGATGAATCAAAAACGCGATGAACAGACCAGTAAGCAATAGAAAGATAGTCCATTTCCAAAGATTTGCTCTTTGTATCCGCCGCTTCTTTTTCGGGTTAGCCCGATGTTGGTAGTCTCTGGCCATTACATTGATTCAGGAGCAGAGACTCCTAAAATTTCCAGGCCGTTGGTGATAATTTGTCGTACCGCTTCGATCAGGTTGAGCCTGGCGTTTCTTAGCTGCGAATCATCGATTAGAAACTGGTGGGCGTTGTAATAGGTGTGGAAATGAGTGGCTATTTCCCGCAAGTAGTGGACGAGCTGATGGGGTTCTCGCTGATGAGCCGCCCGTTCGACTATTTCCGGATACCGAATCAGGCTGTTAACCAGGGAAATTTCGTGGGATTCGGTTAGTAGATGGAGTTGGTT
The DNA here is from genome assembly GCA_036480195.1 of Methylococcales bacterium. GTDB lineage: Bacteria > Pseudomonadota > Gammaproteobacteria > Methylococcales > JAZGGE01 > JAZGGE01. The sequence goes on along the minus strand of JAZGGE010000304.1, from coordinate 4,369 downwards.
CATACCGCCGGCAAGGTCGCGAGCCCAATTTTTTTCATCGAGCTGTCTAAATACGCTGCAGATTCTGGCGTGTGCATATTGCACGTAGTAAACCGGATTGTCATTGCTATGGGATGTGGCTAATTTCAAATCAAAGTCCATATGTTGTTCCGCCTTGCGCATGACGTAAAAAAAACGGGCAGCGTCCTTGCCTACTTCATTGCGCAACTGGCGCAGGGTGACAAATTCCCCGGAACGAGTCGACATCTGAACTTTTTCCTTACCGCGGTAGAGAACAGCAAATTGAACTAACAACACGCTAAGCCTATTCGGGTCAGCCCCCAGTGATTGCATGGCGGCTTTGACTCGAGGAACATAGCCGTGATGATCTGCGCCCCATATATCGATAATCTCATCATACCCACGATCCAATTTATTCATGTGATAGGCGATATCAGAAGCGAAGTAAGTCATTTGGCCGTTTTCGCGCACGACAACCCTGTCTTTTTCATCCCCTAGCTGGCTGGAAGAAAACCAGGTGGCACCCTCTTTTTCGTAAAGGTAGCCTTCCGAACGCAGTCTTTCTAATGCTGCTTTTACTGCGCCAGAATCAACCAGTGCCTGTTCTGAGAACCATTCCTCGTACTGGATGCCAAATTCCGCTAAATCACCCTTGATATCGGCTAGGATAGTATTGATACCCGCTTTTGCGATGATTCTATAATTCTTGGCCAGTAACGTTTTTGCTTTTTCCACCAAGGCATCAATATGGATTTCCTTGTCTCCTCCCTGGGGTTCATCCGCAGGGATATTCTCCATTACTAAATTAGCTGCATAATGAAAATCATTGCCGTATTTCTTGTGTAATTCACTAGCGATTTCCCGTATATATTCTCCCCGATATCCGTTACTCGGAAACTGCATCGCTTCACCGGATTCCTCCAGATAACGGAGCCAAAGACTGGTGGTAAGAATATCCATCTGCCGACCTGCGTCATTAACATAGTATTCCCGGTGAACTTCGAAACCGGTAGCGGCGAGCAGATTGGCTACCGTTGAACCATAGGCCGCGCCGCGTCCATGACCGACATGTAGAGGGCCGGTGGGATTAGCGGAAACAAATTCAACCTGAATTTTTCTTCCCTTACCCGTGGTGCTTTGGCCAAAACCACTCCCAAGCTTATGGACTGTTTTAACAATGTCATGTTGAGCGGTTGCCCTGATAAAAAAATTGATAAAACCGGGGCCAGCAATCTCTATCTTTTCGACGTCCGGATCGGAGGGTAAGGCGGCGACAATTTTTTCCGCTAATTGTCGGGGATTGCTTTTTGCGGGTTTTGCCAGCATTAAGGCGAGATTGGTGGCGAAGTCACCATGGCTAGTATCGCGTGCTTGTTCAACCCCTATTTTCACAGTGATTCCCTGAGGCAGTATTGAATCGTTTTTAAGTGATGTAATAGCGTGTTCGAGAAGGGATTCCAGACGTTTTTTCATATCGGTTGCAGGAAGGACAATATCAATCTGTTTTCAACTTAGATCATTAAGGTGTTCGCGGAAAGCGATGACTATTATCCTAGATATTCAGGTTGGGGTGCAATGGTTGTAGTATACATATATCGTAAAAACCTTGATAATAATATAAGATTATAGTTGCCAACGTTATACAGCACATCATTAAATAATTTGACTGATTACCCAGAAATCAGAAATTGAGCTCGTAGCATAGTCCATATGAACAACTCTCATTCGAATACCGGTTTTTTTTTGCTTTTGGCGGTATTTGTTATTGTTCTCTCCGGTTTGTTTTTTCTTTCCAATGTCCCTATAGATAACGCAGTACAGGGCGCAACTGGGCTTTTTGTCATAATTTTGCTGCTTTTGCTTCGAATTTTTCCACGCCGTCAAGGGCTTGTGCGTATTCTATTTATCTGTTTTGCTGTATTTTTGGTGCTTCGATATTTGAACTGGCGTACTTTTCATACGCTAAGTTACCATGATGTTTTCAGTTTTACCGGTGCGATCGCCTTGTACCTTGCGGAACTCTATGGGGTCGCGATGTTTCTGATTAGCATTTTTGTTAATGTCAGGCCTATTCAGCGAAAAATCGTTAAATTACCTCTGAATTCCGCAGATTTACCCAGTGTTGACGTTTTTATTCCCACTTATAATGAAGATGTTGAGTTGGTTAAGATCACCCTTGTTGCTGCCACAGCAATGCAGTATCCGGCGGATAAACTCAATGTTTATCTATTGGATGATGGGGGTACAGCTGAGAAAATAGAACACTCTGATACGAAAATAGCGGGACTCGCATTAAGACGCCAGGATGCCTTGAAATCCCTTTGTTATCAGTTGGGCGCGCGCTATTTAACAAGGCGCCGAAATGACCAGGCGAAAGCTGGAAACCTGAATGCGGCGTTGGAATTTACTCATGGCGATTTAATTGCGGTCTTTGACGCTGATCATGTGCCAACAGTAGATTTTTTGGAAAAGACAGTGGGTAGTTTTTTGGAAGATCCCAAGCTCTTTTTAGTGCAAACACCGCATTATTTTATTAATCCTGATCCCATAGAAAAAAATCTGGAAGTGTTTCGCCGTATGCCGTCGGAATCCCATATGTTTTTTATGAAAATACAGCCGGGGTTGGACTTCTGGGATTCTTCGTTTTTTTGTGGTTCGGCCGCTGTGCTTCGCCGTGCAGCTATTGATCAGTGCGGGGGGTTCGCCTGTGAAACGATTACTGAAGATGCCGAGTCTGCGATGACACTTCATAATAAAGGATGGCATTCCAGGTATCTAAATTATCCTCTTATTTCGGGATTGCAACCGGAAACTTTTTCAAGCTTTATGGTGCAGCGAATGCGCTGGGCTCAAGGTATGGTTCAACTTTTTGTGCTTAAGAACCCGGTTAAGCAATCTGGGCTTAGATTCTGGCAAAAAATCTGTTACCTCTCAAACACACTTTTTTGGTTTTTCCCTTTTTCCAGGTTGGTTTTCTTAATGGCCCCGGCAATGTTCCTGATATTTGGGCTACAGATTTATGATGCCAATACTTATGATTTACTGGTTTACGTTATCCCTTATCTATTGGCTTTGATTTTTACAGCCGACTATCTGTTTGGGAGGGTGCGCTGGACGTTCAGTGCAGAGGTCTATGAGATTATGCAGTCGCTTTTTTCGCTCCGTGCGATCATTGGTGTTATTCGTAACCCAAAATCTCCAGTATTTGGGGTAACACCGAAAGCAGAAAAGCTGGAAAAAGACTATATTTCTCCACTGTCCAGGCCATTCTATTGGGTTATTGGTTTAAATATCATTGCGTTTTCTTTTGGCTTGTGGCATTTTTATCAATACTTTGATGATCCCCAATATCGAGGGATTGTCGTTTTCGCATTGTTTTGGGGAGCATTCAATATATTGATCCTCATGGCGAGTCTGGGGGCATTGTATGAAAGGAGACAACGCAGGGCTAATCCTAGGATACCGGCCAATATGGCTGGCGAGTTAGTGGTTGAAGGCAGTGATGGTAGTGAACAGGTAAAATCCATCGTTGTTAACGATTTCTCAGTAGGTGGGGCGAATATTATAGTTGACCGGCGCGATTTCAAAATGTTTCAAAAGTCGAAATTAAAATTGCGACTGGTAACAGCTGCGAGTGAAATACCTTATGAAATACAGGCGGTTCCATCGAACACAAAGCAAATAGGGAATCAGCTGGTTGTCGGGTTGAAATTTAATCCCCGCACTTTAGAGGACTTTCGAGATATTGTTTTAATGGTTCATGGTGATAGTAGTCGATGGGCAAGGTTATTGCTTAGCCAGGATACTGGACCGGGCATTTTTCCTGGATTATTATTGTTGCTAAAGATAGGGATGCAACATGGTTTTTCCCACCTCGTTGCTTTGATGAAAGGCGTGTTAATGCTAGCGCTACCTTGGAGAAGAGCGGAAAAAATAACAGAGTAGAATCCGCAGAGTCCAAGGTCAGACTACCTGACGTCATCATGGTGAATCAAAAGGTTATAGAAATTGATGGGATTTTGTTCTGAGCCTAGAATAACGACTTCTCTTCGTAGGAGGGGCTTTAGCCGCGATCGAGATCGCGGCTAAAGCCCCTCCTACGAAGGTATCAACAGATTCCAAGAGATCAGGGATTTTGAAGGTAGGGCTTACAAGTCATTAGAAAAATTATTTCTGGACTAGGGTTGGCGATGATTATAAATACAAAAAGAATACGATTTCTGAAGCAGTTTTTCCTGCGGATATTTGTCTTGATGCTATTGGCAGTTCAGCCAGTATCAATTACCTATGGTGATGAAGCAAAGAAAGATTTGGAAGTGCCTGCACAAAAGCTAGAGCTGGCTCGTTTTATTCCCTTCAAAGGCCCGGT
>JAZGGE010000303.1:0-2612 GCA_036480195.1 Methylococcales bacterium | reverse complement strand
AATAGTCCGGTATGATGGATGTGATTGCGTCGAATGATAAATGCATCGGTGTCTGATGAGTTCGTGGTAATACCGGCATTGCCTGTTTCGAAAACGTCATTGTCCTCGAATGTAATATGGTCTCCACCAATGATGCGAATACCACTATTACCCCCTTTAAAACGCAGTCCTTTGATGACTAGATAAGAGGAATCTATAATTTCGATATTGTTATTGGGATAGGAGTGATTTCGATTGGGCGGACGGGTTAAAATAGGATTCTCGCCGACCGCAGCGCGTATTGTAATAGGGTTTTCAGCGGTGCCTACGACGGTAATTGCCCGTCGGCAACTTTGGGTATAAATGCCACCATCAAGGATAAGTTCATCGCCGGGCTGGAGGCTGTTGGCGATATTTTCAAATTCTTCGTTGCAGGTATCGTTGGCATTGAGAGGGCTAATAGCAATAGTGTTACCACTATTGGGCGAAGCAAGACTTTGACCTATGGTGATCCATAGAAGAAAGACAAATAGTAGAGTGGCATAGCTACGGGCGTGCATTACATGTCTCCAGAAAAAGCTGGAAGGCGATTATTGCTAGAACCAAGTTCTAAAAAAACTAGACATTGGGCCAGTTATTTTCGTCATCAGGCTAAAGTTGTTCAAAACAAAATACATGATCATGTGGGCATTATCATGCGGAAAAGAATTATGTAGCTAAATGAATTTGTGAAAAACCATACCTTTCGCGTTCAAGAATACCCGTTTTGAGTGGGTATATTCTCGCGAAGGGCTAGGCGTAGAGCCGCAGGAATAGTCATCTCTTTCAAGGTTCTACAACGTCGTTCTTCGCGAAAAGATGCGCGCTGAAAATGGGTATTCTTAGGCGCGATAGGTATATACGGCGATCCTGAATTATTCGCTGGATCAATCAATAGAGGGAATAATCTCTACCAGCGCTACCATTCATGTCATCAATACTCCTTTGGCATTGAATCAGTACTACCCGAGCAAAATAGATGCCAAATATAGAAACCACGAAAACAAGGGGATAAAAACTGAAAGGCACAGATGTTGTCGCGCCAACCCGACATGGTTTCAGGATAAACTTGAATACATCAGTGTACGCATGGGTTTAGAGGTCGTAAAAAAACGACGGAAGTTGGCTTGGTGTGCGAATAACGTTACAAACATTAGTAATGTCTTGATTTGATGCAACAGTCCATATACGGATGCGTGCAATGCACGGCAAAACCGTTCTAAATCACTTGCTTTCGGTCTTAGTATGCGATTGACCGAATACACGATCAATAAGCGCGAACAAATGGTACTATTGCCTGAGCTTGAGGGGTGGTAGACGTCGCTCTAAGAAGCGACCTTCAATAATGAAGCGATCATCACGTTAAAGTCCGATTATGACATATCAGAATGATTTCATAACGAGCTCAGGATCGGCCTAGAACTCAATTGGCTCCTTCTCACGTTTTCGCATCTCTACAAGCAGCAGGGGCGAAAACAGTGCCTAAATCTGATAAGCCTGAAGTCCCACGGAACATTGAAGATATCTAACCCTCCTTTTCTTCAGTAGTACATTGCTTAACCCAACTCCAGCCGATCATGGATAAATTAAACCCTCAACAACAGGCTGCTATTAAGACACTGGATCACCCAACTCTGGTGTTAGCCGGGGCAGGTAGCGGAAAAACCCGGGTGATTACCGAGAAAATAGCTCACCTCATTCAACAAGGTCTTCCCGCTCGACAGATTACTGCGGTCACCTTTACCAATAAAGCGGCCCGGGAGATGAAAGAGCGTGTCTGCCAGCGCATAACGGATAAGAAAACCCGAGGGTTACGAGTTTCCACTTTTCATGCTTTCGGTTTGGACGTTCTCCGAAGAGAGCATAACGCCCTGGGTTACAAAAAGAGTATATCCATTTTCGATGAGCAGGATCGATTAGCATTGATCCGCGAGCTCATTCGACATGGCGCGAAAGAATACGATATCGATAACGCTGAACAGTATTGCTGGCACATTAGTGGGTGGAAAAATGATTTCCTCTCACCCGATCAAGTGCAAAAGTTACAAACTCCTGAATCAATGGTTGCGGCACGAATCTACGCCGATTACGCCAGAACATTGAAAGCCTACAATGCCGTCGATTTCGATGACTTGGTTTTATTACCCGTCTATCTGTTTAAAAGCCACCGTGATATTCTGGAAAAATGGCAAAATCGGACACGCTATTTGTTAGTCGATGAATATCAGGATACCAACCTGTGCCAATACGAACTGGTTAAACTATTGGTTGGTCAACTGGGAAAATTTACAGCCGTAGGCGACGATGATCAGTCCATTTATTCCTGGCGGGGCGCAAAGCCGGAGAATCTCGCTCGCTTACGGCAGGACTTCCCCCGACTCAAGCTGATTAAACTGGAACAAAACTACCGATCCTCAGGACGTATTTTGAAAGCGGCTAACCAACTAATCAGCAATAATCCTCACGATATAGAAAAGCATCTCTGGAGCGAACACGCCTACGGAGACCCTTTGCGTGTTTTAAACCCTAAAGACGATCGGGATGAAGCGAGACAGGTGGCGTCAGATATTGTTCATCATCGCTTCAAAACCGGC
>JAZGGE010000302.1:0-47252 GCA_036480195.1 Methylococcales bacterium | reverse complement strand
GTCCGAGAATAGAGAACCTACTGCGGAAAAGCCCATTTTGGCCAGATTTCCCGATCATTATCGTTAAATAGCCCACTATTCGCCTCAAATGATCGAAAAATATGACTCAAAATGGGTTTCCCTCGCTACGGTTTCTATTATCGGACAGCCTCCTAGCCCTTCACGAAAATCTACCCACTCAAAACCGGCATTCTTGAACGCGAAAGGTATATAAAAATAAATGTTACCCCCACTCTGGACATACCCATGACATTATTACAAAAAGCTATCCATCCTTTTCAAGCATATGCACATTGGCTACATTTACGTTGGCCTGCCGGTATTCCAGAAGCCTTGCCAGAAGTAGGGAGTCAGGGAGAAACCAAGGTATCAGGTCTGCGCATTGCCGGCGATTTACGCGGCATCCCTTTGCTAAAATTTGCAGCCGATTCGGGGGCTAAAGCGGTACAGGAATTCATTAAAGAAGGTGCTTTTACAAAAAAACCCACAGACGCACTTGATCTTGCCATTATCGGAGGGGGTGTAGCAGGGCTTTCTGCTGCACTTGAGGCCCAAAATTCCGCACTTAAATTTAAAGTGTACGAGTCAACAGAAGCTTTTTCCACCGTTGTTAACTTTACCAATAAGAAGCCAATTTTCACTTATCCAACTAACATGCAGCCTGCTGGTAAGTTAAAACTGTCGGCTGAAATAAAAGAAAATTTATTGACTGAGTTACGAAGTCAGGCGGACGCTAAAAATATTGATTTCCATATCCAGCATGTTGGCCGTATTGAGCGTCAGCAATCAGGATTCATTGTTCATTTTGAGGATGGTTCTTATACCAAAGCCAAACGAATCTTGCTCTGTACAGGAAGAAGCGGAGACCACAGGCAACTTAATGTTCCGGGAGAACATTTAGAGAAAGTACATAATCGCCTGTTTGACCCAAATGACTATCAAGGAAAAAATGTTTTAGTGGTCGGCGGCGGTGATACTGCATTAGAAGCAGCAAATAGTCTTTATGAAGCAAATGCAGTAGTGACACTTAGCTATAGAGGAAAGGAATTTACCCGTCCTAAACCTGAAAATACCGAAACAACACTTGCACTGGATTTTACTAAATTAATGTCCAGTGAAGTGACAAAAATCAAGCCAGAAAGTGTTGAACTGACGGGGCAACAAGGCAACCTTACCTTGGCTAATGATTTTGTTTTTATCATGGTAGGCCGTCAAGCACCAGTCGATTTTTTGAAACGCTGCGGCATTAATATGCTAGGGCATTGGTCAATCAGCAAAGCAGTGAGTTTTTTAAGCGTATTTTTGGCTGTCATACTCATTTACCGCTGGAAGACTGAGGATAGCGAAATCGCTAATATTTTCTTATCGAATGGATGGTTTCCTTACAATATTGATTGGTATGAATGGGCTGATAGCAATCTGTTTGCGCGTGCTTTGCAAGACCATGTTGGAACCCCTGGTTTTTATTATGAACTGGTGTACACACTCATCATTATTATTTTCGGAGTCCGCAGAGTAATCCGTACCCCAACCCCGTATATTCGTTTACAAACCTTATCATTGGTCTTATTTCAATTAATTCCATTATTTTTATTACCTTATTTGATCTTACCTTTGATGGGTGAGTTAGGTGTATTTAATTCCGGAATGGGGGGCTGGATTGCTGACCAACTTTTTCCAATGAATGAAATAGGGATAAGAGAATATTGGCGGGCCGTCGGTTTGATTTTAGCGTGGCCTTTATTTATCTGGAACGTGTTTACTCCAGAACCTCAAGTGCTTTGGCTGATTATTGCCGTTATGCAAACTTTCGTCATTATTCCGTGGATAGTGTATCGCTATGGCAAAGGGGCTTATTGCGGTTGGATTTGTTCTTGCGGGGCGCTTGCAGAAACTTTAGGCGACGCGCATCGCGCAAAAATGCCACATGGTCCTGTCTGGAATAAGCTTAATATGGCTGGGCAGGTGATTTTAGGGGCGGTGATTACTTTGCTTTTGATACGCATAGTAGGCTGGGTATTTGCTGAGTCAGCCTTAGGTGAGGCGAGTAATCATTGGTTTACCCAGATGGCTTATGGCTTTTCTTATTTAGGTTTGCCACTCAATTATTCACTCATCGTAGATTATTTTCTGGCAGGTATTTTAGGTTTGGGATTGTACTTTCATTTTAGCGGCAGAACCTGGTGTCGATTTTTCTGCCCTTTGGCCGCGTTAATGCATATCTATGCGCGGTTTAGCCAATTCAGGATTTTTGCAGAAAAAAGCAAGTGCATTTCATGTAACGCCTGTACATCGACCTGTCATCAGGGTATAGATGTTATGAACTTTGCCAGTAAAGGACAAGCGATGGAAGACCCTCAATGTGTCCGCTGTTCGGCGTGTGTTGAGGTTTGTCCCACCGGTGTTTTGAGTTTTGGATCGATTAATAGCAAAGGGAAAGTTACATTAGACAAATTACCTGCTTCACAAGTACAGATCAATGAGCAAAAAATTTAAGATACGGCTTGAAAATTCCAGAGGGATGTTCAGGTCTTGCTATTAAGCATCTTGATTTAGAAGGCATAATACAAAGGTCTTGCCTTTTGCTTTAGTTTAGCGAATTTGATGCTTTATTGAAAGACCTGACCCTAATCTCTCGCTTCAATGTTGTATTAACAGGTAGACGAAGTTAAGAGGTGGTCACCTGCCAGGTGCACGAACACAGGACTAATTTCAAGCGAGTGCAACACAACGCAGATGGCTGCTTATCGGCTTACTATACCCGTCAATATAGTGTTGACGGAGTGCTAGTACTCCGTCCAGTCAAATACTTGATGAAATGAAGATTATCCCCCTACCCTTTAGGGACTTGCATCAGCTCTTATCGATATTGTCCGTTGTTCTTTCTTGCCCCAGTAATGAAATGACATCACCACTACGCAGACTAAAAAGATCGAGCCAATCACCCACAACAATGTCGCTCCAGGATGTTCGGAATAGGTAGCAACCTGGTAAAACAAGGTTCCGACCAAATAGGCCAGGCCTGTGGCCCAAACGACCATAAATATAGCCCAACCTTTATTGGTTTCCCGATAAGCGGTGGCTGTGGTCGCAATACAGGGGAAATAGAGTAAGATAAACAAAAGATATGCAAAGGCCCCGATTTGTCCGTTGAAATGGTTTTTCAATGCTCCCGAAAATGGGCTATTTTCTCCGTTCTTATTGGCCATACCGCCGCCAAATTGTTTGTTAAACCCCATCGGAATAGCCATGAATACTTTTTTTATCGACACCCCTAAATCAAACTCGGCTTTCTCCGGTTGATGGCTAGTCTCCGTATAAATCGTCTTCAACGTACTAATAACAACAACTTTATGCAAAACGCCAGTAAAAATTGCAACAGTAGCAGGCCAGTTTTGTTCGGTGATTCCTAGCGGGGCAAACACCGGGGTCATCGCGCGACCAGCGGCACCAAGCACCGAGTTTTCGATATTCTCCTCGCCAAACGAGCCATCGGTACTCCAGGCGCTGAGAATATGGAGGATTAGCACCATGGTAATAATGATCTTCCCCACCCGGATTATAAATGCCTTGACGCGAATCCAACTGTTAATCAGCACGTTTTTTAGTTTGGGCAAATGATAAGCAGGAATTTCCATGACGGACAGTGAATACTCCTCTTTGAGAAACGTATTCTTCATTATCATCGCGGTCATTATGGCAGTGGCGACGCCAATCAGGTAGAGCGTGAATACAACAACCTGGCCGTTTTCCGGGAAAAAAGCGGCAGCAAAGACGGTAAATACCGCTAGTCGTGCACCACAAGTCATAAAAGGGTTAAGTAATATATTCAATGTACGGTCGCGCTGACGCTCCAATGTACGGGTTGCCATCATTGCCGGCACGTTGCAACCAAATCCCAGAATCATTGGCACAAATGATTTCCCAGGAAGACCTAAAACACGCATGAAACGATCCATAAGAAAAGTAGCGCGTGCCATATAGCCTGATTCTTCCAAAATCGAAATAAAAAGATAAAGAAAGCCCAGGATTGGAATAAACGCAGCGACTTCCCGAATTCCATTGCCAATACCACCGGCCAACAGAGTTATTAGCCATTGTGGGCTGCCTATGGCAACCATGGCTTCTGTCGGAGCGTCAATGAACAGAGCTTGCGCAAGATTATTAAAAAACGGTTTGAATACCCGACCAAGCTTGATGGTAAAGGTGAACATAAGGTACATCACCCCAAAGAAAATGGGGATACCGACAAATCGGTTTAGCATTACCTTATCGATTGTGTCAGAAAGACCACTGTGGGTATTGGATCGACGTATCACAGTATCTTCCGCTAAAGCATTGGTCAATTCATAACGACTGTCTGCAATGAGAATATCTGCTTCTTCGCCGCAGTCTTGTTCGATGGCTTGAAGGAGTCGATCAGATTCACTTTTGATCTTTTCGTCGGTAACGCTCATCGCAAAACTATCACCTTCGAGCAGTTTAACGGCGAGCCATTGCGGGTCTATGGTTTTATCTGGCGTGATCTTCTCTATCATTGGCACTAACCGCTGAATCGCCGTTAAGATTTTTTCAGGATATTTAACCGGTGAACTTGAAATAGGAGGTTCTTCCGCCAGTTGGTTAATAAACGATTTGAGAGAGTCGACCTCTTCTGCCTGACTTGCAACAATGGCCATTGACGGACAATCAAGACGACGGGCAATTTCCTCACTATCGATTTTAAGATTGCGGCCTGAAGCATCATCCATAATGTTGAGTACGATAAGCAAAGGCAACCGCATTTCCAGAAGTTGGGCGGTTAAGTAGAGATTATGCTCAAGATGAGTGGTATCGACAATATTGATGATCAGGTCTGCCTCACGGGACAATATATATTCCCTGGCGACCTTTTCGTCTAAAGAAGTGGTTACGTCATGAACATCAAGGGCATAAATACCTGGCAAGTCAGCAACTGTGATTTCCTTATCATCATAGCGATAGAGACCGGTCTTTTTCTCAACCGTGACGCCGGCCCAATTTCCGACGTGTTGCCGGGAGCCTGTCAGTCCATTGAACAGCGTAGTCTTGCCACAGTTTGGGTTACCAATAATGGCGACAACTACCTTTTGCGAAAGTTGATCTTCTTTCTTGACAACAAATACATCGGATATTCGTTCTATTTTTAACGCAGCGATTTCGTTTTTACGCAGGCTAAGATCAATGCCCCGTATCCGGACTTCGACCGGATCACCCAACGGTGCCACTCGAATTACCGAAAACTGTGTTCCGGGCGTGAGCCCCATGGCAAGAAGTTTCTGCCGGTAACTCATAAAATCTTTATCGAACCCGACAACACGGCCGCTATCACCGACCTTCATTTCATCTATGCTGATGCTCATCTATTTAGCCCTCGTCTGTCTATACCTGATTGACCGAATCGATTAAGAAGTCGGCTAGATATACTATAACTTAGTTTATTATAATATTCTAATACTTAAATTTATTATCCCTTTATCGGTGGTGACAAGACGGAAAGCTTAATACACAAAATTCGCACTGTTTGTTTAAAGATCTTCGCGGCGAAGGTACATCATCAGTCTTCAGCGCGGCAGAGAATCCTTGCGTGAGCGTGCTGAGCCACAAATCAATTTGTGATAGATGTCAAGGCGAAAGAATTCGGGATGCTACGTCGCAGTCATATACTTTTCGGCTGCTTGTCTGGTTTCTAAGATTCACCTATACAACTAACCCCGATAGAGTGTAAGGTTTACCGTTCATAACAAACACTAATGAGGAAGAAGATGAAAAAAGTTTTAGTGATGAGCATGGTTGTTTTTTTAACCCTGGCTGGCTGTGCCAGTAAAGATATAAAAGAAACTGCCATTCCCCAAGACAAAATCTACACTGTTATTTTTGAAGGTGACCCTAAGATCATTGATAAGCAAGTAAGGTCTTCATCTGACATCATAATTGGGGATATTTTGCAGGAAACGCCAAATGGCTCTGATTTAACGCTAGTCAAAATCTCGATCGAAGAAGCACATACTCCAATGATTCAAAGCAATACAGTTTTTGTTGCAACCGATGGCTATCTTAAGTCAGATACCGTTGGCAAGATGGGTGAACCAGTATCTGAAGGTGGACGTCTTTTAGGCTTTACAGGAAAAACCAAACTGTTATGGTTTAAAACAAAAGCCAAAGTATCAGGATTGTCAAAAGCAACAAAAAATAAAGCAGCAGAACTTTATAACCGGGTAAGGTAGAAATAAGCATAGAACCCAGCTGTTAAAAGATTGGGTTGACGAAGGGAAGCCCAACGTTCGTAAACCCAATCGCACGAGTCACTTTTCTTGATCTAGGCAGCAGATGCAGTCCCGCCTGTTTTTCAAAATTTCCCAGTGATGACCTGACAGGGAAATCGGGCATTCAACCTAAATAGCTCACACATAGAGGCCTCTTGTTACCGTACTGATTGATGCGGGATTATTTCAAAAACACTCTGGATCTAATGAACTACGCCAATTCTGGTCATCTTTTTCAAACAGCCGTTTACTTCCTTCCGGTCCCCAGGAACCGGCTGGATAGGTAGCAATCGTGTCGTTCTCATCCGCCCAGGCTTGAAGAACCGGGTCAACAATGCGCCAAGCATATTCCACTTCATCAAAACGCAAAAACAGGGAATGGTCGCCTTCAATAACATCCAGCAACAAATCTTCGTAAGCATCCGTGGATTTTTCATTTTCTTTGCGAAAACTGGCATCGAGGCTGCTGGTTCGGGTACGCATTTCCAATCCGGGTTCTTTGACGGTCATTTCCATACGCAAACACTCATCGGGCTGTATGCCCATCACTATCCAGTTAGGATTCATACATTGAACCTGAGTATCCCGAAAAAACTGTAGTGGTGGATGCCGAAAACAAATGGAAATCATTGATTGGGCTTTAGCCATACGCTTGCCGGTACGCAAATAGAACGGCACATTCCGCCAACGCCAGTTATCAATATATAATTTCAATGCAGCGTAGGTTTCCGTGGTGCTGCTTTCCGGTATATTGTCTTCGTGCAGATAACTCAAGACCTTTTTATCCGCTACTGTTCCGGCTGCGTATTGGGCACGAAACGCGTGGGCAGGAACAGCTTCTTTGGAAATTGGTCGGATAGATTTTAGTACTTTAACTTTTTCGTCGCGTAATGATTCCGCATCCATGGTCGCAGGGGGTTCCATGGCGACCAGGGTTAACAGCTGCATCAAATGACTTTGCAACATATCGCGCATTGCTCCGGCGGTATCGTAATAGTGAGCACGGCTACTAATACCCAACTGCTCAGAATGAGTAATTTGCACATGGTCGATATAGTTACGATTCCATAATGGTTCCAACATGACATTAGCAAATCGAAATACCAACACATTCCGCACGGTGCCTTTTCCCAAATAATGGTCAATCCGAAATATCTGTCGCTCGCTTAAATGTTGATCCAAGCGTCTCTGTAACGACTGAGCACTGTCAAGATCGAAACCAAAAGGCTTTTCAATAACAACACGTCGCCAGCCCTTTTCCTCTCTCAATAAACCGGCCTCGCTGAGGCGTTCAATCACGTTGCCAAAATCAGCGGGGCTGATAGCGAGATAAAAAATACTATTTTCTGAAAATTGGCCGGTTTGATTTAATCGTTCAGCCAATCGTACATAGCCATCGGAGTCGTTGATATCGCCTTTATGAAATTCCAATCGTTCGGAAAACCGGCTAAATACCGCTTCATCCAAGCCGCCTCTGGCTTTTACCTTAACCATTTTCCGCACTTCTCCGATCCACTTTTCTTTATCCCAGGTTCGGCGACCTACTGCGAGAATTTTCGTACCTCTTGGTAATCGGTTTGCCGCCTCAAGGTGGTAAAGCGCAGGTAATAACTTTACTCGGGATAAATTGCCGGTTGCGCCGAAAATCACATAGGTACAGGGATCAGTATTCATTTTCCTAATTTAACCCGTGTTAGTTTTATCACCATGAACAGTCCATTCAGTGTGAAAAAACTGCCCACGGGGTTGGTCAGTACGCTCATAGGTATGCGCACCGAAATAATCTCGTTGAGCCTGAAGCAAATTAGCCGGTAATCGGGCTGTTCGATAGCCGTCGTAATAGGCTAATGCTGCCGAGAAAGCAGGAGTTGGGATAGCAAGTTCGACTCCCAACTTAACCACTTTGCGCCAACCAGCATCCGCTTCACTGATCGCAGTAAAAAAATAATCAGCCAGCAGTAAATTTTCCAGATCAGCGGAATCATCGTAGGCTTTTTTGATATCGTCGAGGAATTGACTACGGATAATACAACCTCCGCGCCACACTAGAGCAATGTCACCATACTGAAGTGTCCAGCCATATTCCTTTGCGGCTTCTCGCATCAAGCTAAACCCTTGGGCATAGGAGATTATTTTAGAAGCATACAATGCGTCACGGATTGCTGTTATCATCGCTTGCGTGTCGCCGCTAAAGAAACCGGTTGGCTTTGGTAAAATCTGCTCTGCTCTAAGACGCTGGTCTTTTTGCGCTGACAAACAGCGCGCAAAAACAGATTCACCGATCAAGGTTAGAGGAATACCCAGCTCCAGGGCATTTATGCCAGTCCATTTGCCGGTACCCTTTTGTCCTGCTGCATCCAGAATACTATGTAATAGTGGCTCGCCGTCTTCGTCTCTATAAGCCAGAATATCCGCTGTTATTTCAATCAAATAGGAGCTTAACACACCGCGATTCCACTCTGCAAAAATGGTCTGTATCTCTTCCGCAGCAAGACCCAGCCCTTTCGACATCAGATGATAAGCTTCACAGATAATTTGCATATCACCATACTCGATACCATTGTGCACCATTTTCACATAGTGACCAGCACCATTTTCACCCACCCATTGGCAGCAAGGATTGCCGTCCACTTGAGCGGCAATCTTCTGAAAGATCGGTTTAACACTGGGCCAAGCAGCTTTGTTACCTCCCGGCATGATTGACGGACCACGACGTGCGCCTTGTTCACCTCCGGAAACCCCAGCACCAATAAAATGTATATTTTTATCAGCCAGTGTAGCCGTACGGCGGTCCGTATCAGTAAAAAGTGAATTGCCACCATCAATAATAATGTCCTCAGCCTGTAAGTAGGGCACTAACTTTTGAATGTATTGATCGACCACCTCGCCTGCCTTAACCATTAACATGACAATGCGTGGTGATTCCAAATGACTAACTAATTCTTCCAATGAATAAGTTCCAATAATCTCCGTATCTATTGCCGGACCATTTAAAAAATCATCAATTTTACTGAGAGTACGGTTATGCACAGCAACACTGAAACCCTGATCCGCCATATTCAGCACCAAGTTTTGGCCCATTACTCCCAAGCCAATCAGTCCGATATTTGCATTCATTTTTCACTCTCCCATTAGGTGTTTTCACCTGATATTATCATGCCAGACAATTAGCGTTCGCATCATCTATTCACTTTATAACCATCAGGAGGTGTAATGCTTCAAACGGAACAGCACTTTTCCCTACGTGGTTATAATCTTAAACCAAGTATAGGAGTGAGAAATGAGAAAGAAGCGAAAAAGCTATCGATCTGATGAAAAGGTCAGCATTATTCGTCGTCATTTGCTTGACGGTATTCAGGGATCCGATTTCCCAGTGAAGTCTTATATACCTTTCGCGTTCAAGAATGCCCGTTTTGAGCGGGTAGATTTTCGCGAAGGGCTAGACGTAGAATCGCAGGAATAGCCATCTATTTCAAGATTCTACAACGACACACTTCGCGAATAGATGCGTTCTGAAAATGGGTGTTCTTGAACGCGAGAGGTATACATAAATTTCTTCTCATAAGCGGGGGAAATGCACTAAAACCCGTATCTAAGGTTGGATAAATAGCAGGGAGTGACTAGAAAAAATAGGACAACCGAATGTTTAGGAAGGAATCATTGCGCAGGCTAGACAACGACAAATCACTTTCTGGAATATTACCAAAAATTCGTGCATCAAGATCCAACTTCCAGGAATCACCCATGCGCCGACTGCCCTCAACCGTAATGATGCTGGCTCCACTGCTGAGGTCAATAAACGCGCCCATTAGGAGTTCTGTGCTCTGTTCGTCGTTAAACGCCAACCGACTGCCGATAAATATATCATTGTCGAAGGGTGTCAGTGGCGCCTCTTCGCTACGATCATCCCACAAATATTCAGCAACGATTCCAGCATCGATACTGGTATTAGCTGTGCCATAAAAAGTATATTCAAAACCCGTAACAACAGCTTGAAACCGTCGGTCATGACCGGCGCGTGAAATCGCTTCTAGTTTCCATAACCAGTTTCCTTTCGTGGCTTGGACATCGATACTCGTTTGATTGATGATATCGTAATGAGGGACTAAGTGTATCCGTTGTCCTATTTCGTTAGAATGCGGCACAAGCCTAGGTTCTCTACTCGTGCCGACGAAATGAGCGAGCCCAATATCCCAGTCGCCAATGACATGGCTCCATCGGCCCGCGAAATCGAGATGATTTGACTTAGCCGCCGATTCATACATCGCGTTGTCTGTATCGATTGGAATCGGAGCACGGAGCCGTCCGTAACGATTTGGGAAGGTTCGCTGTCTAAATTTAGGTAATAAAAAAAACTCCAGGTTACCCCAGTTACGCACAAGATTTAGATTGATCATGGGTTGACCTAGCTTATCTTCTTCATCTATATCCTCTAAAGTATCCGTCTGGTTAATAATATTCACAAGGTGTCGCGATTCTGTTACACCCCAAAACACGACGCCCAAGCCAATACGAATATCCCAGGAAGGCTCAAGATGTATCCAATTTAGCTCCCTCAAATCAAAATGTTGCCGTTCTTCATCGATAGGATCTAAGCGGAAAAACGGGATAAGTGTCAATCGATCATTACCGCCATTCCACTCAAAACGATATTCGGGTTGCATAACAAGAGAAGGGAACAAAATATCCTTATCCTGTTCGTTAAACCGGGGGGATTCAGGAAAGAGCCGCAAATCGATAGCGGTAAAGCCCGTAAATTCGCCGTAGTTGGAAAAATCGGCGGACTTTACTGAAATTGCTGTCGATATCAATAATATAAACACGGCAGATCTATTTAACCCTCGATGTATCAATCCCATTCTTTTCTACTCCTACGCAATCCTGGTATTTTTTCTTCTCACCTTAGTCATTACAGCTAACGAATCCTCTTCATACTATTTTGGGTGAAATCAAGATCTGTCACAGCAATTTGAAATTCATAATTCGTCCAAATCAATTGGGTTGTCTTTCCGGATTGATGGTTTTCCATATTCATCTGGTTTGGTCGCCAGTGTTTACCCAAATACTGTTCATAACCGGAAAATTTTAGAGTCTTTAACAAAGCACCTTTACGATCGTAGTAGGTAATCTTACGCGGCTGATAAATTTCGGTATCCATCGATTCGATCTGTCGAGTGTATCCAGAATACTCATAGGCAGGGATTCTCTCTAACATAAAGCATTCATGTCC
This sequence comes from Methylococcales bacterium, assembly GCA_036480195.1. Classification (GTDB taxonomy): domain Bacteria; phylum Pseudomonadota; class Gammaproteobacteria; order Methylococcales; family JAZGGE01; genus JAZGGE01. The sequence continues at coordinate 35,738 of JAZGGE010000302.1, read as the reverse complement.
ATCAACAACCTCATTACCCAAGAATTTGTAATGAAATTTTTTCAATGTCTGATCAGCAATATCCTCATAGGAAAATTCACTCCCCATAAAGGGACCCGATTTGTTGACCGATGAAATACGCTTGACGCGTTTAATTGCCGGCATAAATATCCATTGATCGTCCTGCTCCAATCCGTGAGAATAGGTCAGTATTGTGGTTCCTTTAATATCCTTCGGCTGCCTAAAAACATCCAATGTTTTATCTCCGTCCTCTTCTACTTCAAGGGTTTTTCGGTGAATAAAGCGAACACTTTCTTCTCCCTGCCGATTTCTTAAGATCATGGTAAGATCGGCAACGAAATTTTGAAATCCCTTGTCACGATTTTCTGCTTCAGTTGCGATTTCCAGTCCTCGCTGCTCCGGTGACGGTTCAGCTGGAGTCCCGTGAGAGCTTAAGAGTAGTGGAATTAAGACGAGTAGTTTCCGTTTCATGATTTTTCCTCTCTATTTTCATTAACAATGGTGGTAACAGTAGTAAATCCGCAATCAGCGCAAAACCGATCGCAATCGCGGTTAACATGCCCATGCCCGAATTGATCTCGAAACTGGAAAATGCCAACACCGAGAATCCCGCGATAAGAACAACAGAAGTGACGCAAAGCGCTGTACCAACGGTATTGAAACTGTACAGAATCGCCTGTTCTGAAGTCATATTCTTCTCGTTTCGAGCTCTCCTGTACTTGCTCAAGAAATGGACAGTATCGTCAACGACAATCCCAAGCGTCATCGCTGCAACAACACTCAAAGCCAAGCCCACACGACCGACAACAAGGCCCCATAAACCAAAAGCCATGCCGACCGGTACAAGATTTGGAACCAAGCTGATCAATCCAAGTTTGAAGGATCGAAACGCGAAAATCAGAATGAACGAAATCAACACTAAGGCTATTGTCGTCCCAATTAACATGCTTTCGATATTACGTTGCCCGATATGAGCAAACATAATCGTTGGACCGGACCCTGGTACGTGCATGGAGAGTGGTGCATTGTTTTTTAACCAATCCTGAGCCCGTTCTTCCAAGGCCAATACTTCTCGGCTCGAAAGGTTTTTAAGGGTTGCCGTTAAACGAGTGGCTGACTTATCAATGTTAATACGATCGTTAAGATCCAAACCATAGGGCAGTGAAAGCTCATATAACAACAAGTATTGGGCAGCGCGATCACTCTCTTCGGGCAAACGATACCAACTCGAATCATCGCCGTTCATATTTCTATTTAGACGTTTGAATGTGTCGGTTATACTGTTCACATGAAGTACTTCCGGCTGTTTCCGATACCAACTTGCAAACGCATCAACATTAGCGAGAAAAGCTGGCTCCGTCACTGCTCCAGAGCCTTTTGAGCGAAGTGAATAGTCGATGTAATAAATCCCTGTTAGATTTTCCATCGCAAAGTCCGTATCTCTTCGGAAAGACAGCGATTCGCCAAAATATTTAATGTATTCGTCATTAAGCTCGTTAGCGGGTATGCACGCCACTAAGGCGACCACTAAGGCGGACATCCCCAACAACAATGACCTTTTTTTTCGAATGACAAACTGCCCTAATCGTTCGATGCTCCGCGATGTCAGATCTCGATCCTGACGCACACGAATGGGAAGGATTGCAACCACTGCAGGTAAAAAAGTAATCGAAAGTAAAAATGCGGTGATGATACCTAGTGCAGTAATGTTCCCTAGATCATGAAACGGTGGCGCATCACTGAAGTTAAGTGACAAGAATCCAATGGTAGTCGTTAGTGTGGCTAAAAATACCGGCTGGAAATTTATTCTAAGACTCTCGGTAAGAGCTTCGTCTTTTGCTTCACCGTCACGCATAGCTTTAAGAAAATTGGAGAGAATATGAATACAATCCGCCACCGCCAGCGTCAAAATGATATTGGGTGCAGCGAGACTGGTAGAGGACAGTGCGATGCCCAACCAACCCGCAAGCCCCATCGCTGAAAATATGGAAAATACTATAACAAGCAAGGTTGCAATAACACCGCTCACTGTCTTTAGCATGATGCCGGCGAGAATAATAATGGTCCCGAACATAATTGGAACCAGAAGCTTGATATCGTATTCCGATGATTCCGGAAAGGCATTGTTCATCATCAACATTCCGGTAAGATGAATTTCCAATCCCGGATTTTCGGCTGTTATTTCTGCCGCCAGTTGTCTCACGTAAGCCGCAATCTCTCTTACCGCGTCATTTGCACCCTTTTCTGGCAGCTGAATCGATACGTTAACGCCGGTAACCTGAGCGTTTGGTGAAACTAGCAGATTAACGAGTAACGGTTCCCGTAATGCAATTGATTCGATACGCTGCAGATCGTTGGCTGATAACTGATCGGAGTTCTTGACAAGGTCGCCAACGATTAAGTTATCTTCCACAGCATAACTATGTTGAAAATTTGTAATCGAATCAACCCGTGTCGAATAGGGTATCTTCCAGGCTTTATCGGTTAGTTTTTCTACTGTACTTAGCATCTCTCGTGAGAAAACCTGTTTGTTCGCGGGTGCTAATACGAACAGAACGTTATCACTTTTGGTGTAGGTTTTTTGTAGTACATCGAAAGCTTTCAGTTGCGGATTTTCCTCGCTAAAGAAAATGCGGTAGTCATTGTTGAATAGCAAAAATTGGCCACCGCTACCTGCGCCCACTACCGCTAAAATTGAAGCGATCACGACGAACCAGCGCCACCGAATAACCCAACGAATATATACTTTAACCATAATTAATTCCCCAGTCTAAATTTCCAAAACAAATGACGTGATCTCACCTAACGTTCGTCAACTTTACGTGAGTTGAACCAGCACTCAAGGGCATTGGTGACACAAGAGGTTGCGATAAATTCGAATCCACCGACTTTTCTCTGCGACTATTTTCCAGACAGTCTGATAGTACATTCGCGAGCGCTTCTGCATTCGACGAGGACATCATCGTAATATGATTACCCGGCACATTTCGGATTTCGACTGATGCCGAAGTCAGCGTATTCCAGCCAAGCGCTGACACGGGAATCGTTCCCTCCTCGCGACCATCGAAATTGTAATCTGCATGAAATTCGCTGGCTCTAAGCAAAACCAGTGGGGTCGGAAAAATATCTACGGGTGAATACTGAATTCTGCCATTCGTCTTAAATACCTCTAAAAGCCCTTTAACATGACGATCATCAACGTGCTCCGGCAAGAACCCTGCACGTTGCAAACAATCTTTCAGACGGCCCAAACGTTGATCAGGAGAAAGATCTTGTAACACCTGACGTACCAGCTCGAATTGTTGCTCGGTCGCCTGTTCGATGACGTTTCCAAAATGGCAAATCCAGTCGATGTCATCCCACTCTATGGAAGGATGAGCATTCGCATCGATCGGTGCTGGAGCATCCAATATCACCACCAAAGAAACTTCCTGACCCTGCCGCTGCAGCTGTTGAGCTATCTCGAAAGCCACCATACTTCCGAAACAATGTCCGCCAAGAGAATAGGGACCGTAGGCTTGTACCGAGCGTATTGCCTCAATATGATGGGCAGCCATCGCCTCCACTGTTGAAAAAGGCTCATCTATTCCATCTAAACCTCGTGCTTGAAGACCATAAAAAGGCTGATTGGGCCCCAAACAGCGCGCCAGTTCGTAAAAGTAAAGAACATTTCCACCACCACCGGGCACACAAAACAAAGGTGGCAAATTGCCAGAACTTTGAATTGGTACCAAGGGTGACCACGGCAGCGCTATTTTGTTTTCCCGCAACCATCGACTGAAGGATGCAATCGTTGGATACTGGAAAAACAAGGATAGCGGTACGGTTTTATTAAACTCCTTTTCAATGTCGGCAGTCAGCCGAACCGCGAGTAGAGAGTGACCACCAAATTCGAAAAAGTTATCCATCACGCCGAGTGGACGCTTATTCAATACCTTCTCCCACAATTCCGTCAACTTTTGTTCCAGCTCATCCCGAGGAGGAACGTAGATCTGTTCAGTACGACCTCTAGCATTATCCGGTTCAGGCAGCTCACGCCGATTAATTTTACCGTTATGCGTTAGCGGCATGGCTTCGAGAAAAACAAATGCGCTGGGAATCATATAGTCTGGTACGCTTTTTCCAAGATATTCCCGTAGTATTGATGGTGTCGGCGTCTGGTCACGCTCGCACACGACATACGCCACCAAGCATTTTTCGGCCCGACCGCTGTCCCTCGCCAATACTACGGTTTCTTGAATACCGGAAAACTGCGATAGTAGTGTTTCGATTTCTCCGAGTTCGATACGAAAACCTCGAATTTTTACCTGGTTATCAATACGACCCAAAAATTCGATATTCCCATCGCTCATGAATCGCGCCAGATCCCCGGTTTTGTATAACCTTGACTGGCCACTATTATCGAAGGGATTGGTGATAAATTTTTCTGCCGTCAATTCATCACGATTTAAATAACCTCTTGCCAAACCTTCACCACCAATATGAAGCTCGCCTGGAATACCAATGGGGACTGGATTGAGTCCATCATCAAGGAGATAAATCTGAGTATTGGCAATCGGTCGGCCAATGGGAATAAAGTCTAACGAAGTGTGGGAATCGCACTCCCAAAAGGTAACATCGATCGCGGCTTCCGTTGGGCCGTAGAGATTGTGCAGCTCAGCTGACAGTTTCGAAAAGAATCGTGTCTGCAATTCGATCGGTAAGGCTTCGCCGCTACAGATCACTCGTTTCAGACATCTACAGTTTTCAACATCATTCTCCTCGACAAATAGCTGCAGCATGGGAGGCACAAAATGTATCGTCGTAATACCTTGATCAATAACGGTTTCGATGAGATATCGGCAATCCTTGTGTCCTCCCGGTCTGGCCATCACCAGTTGCGCACCCGTTAGTAAAGGCCAAAAGAATTCCCAAACCGAGACGTCAAAACTATAAGGCGTCTTCTGCAACACACGATCCGTTTCCATGAGTCGGTAGACTTGTTGCATCCATAACAGCCGATTACTGATACCTCGATGAGTATTCATGGCACCTTTAGGCTGACCGGTTGATCCCGAGGTGTACAAGACATAGGCCAAATCATCCAGTGTTGTTTCGATGCTCGGGTTCTCAGAATTACACTTTGAAATTTCAATCCAATCCGCGTTCAAACAGACGATATCGATGTTATATACCGCAAGATCCCCGGCCAAGTCCTCTTGAGTCAGCACAACATTAACTTTGGCATCTTGCAACATAAAGGCAATCCGGTCATCCGGCAACTCGGGATCCAATGGAAGATACGCACCACCCGCTTTTAAGATGGCTAGTAAACCGACCACCATTTCGATCGAGCGTTGTGCAAAGATTCCGACCACCACATCAGGGCCAATACCTTTGTTTTTTAAATAATGAGCCAGTTGATTTGCGTCTGAATTAAGATCGCGGTAGCTCAGCGTGTTATCTTCAGAAACAACGGCTGTATTGTCTGGGGTTTTTTTAGCCTGACGCTCCACCAAGGTTTGCAGACAAGCATTATCCGAATAGTGGTAATCGGTGTTGTTCCATCGGATCAGTAATTCTTCCGTTTCGTCGAGGGTTAATAGTGGGATATCTGTTATGCGTTGCTGCGGATTACTTGCAATGCCCACTAATAGTGAACTGAAGTGACCCGTCATCCGCTCAATAGTTTCCTTATGAAATAAATCGGTGTTGTATTTAATGACTGACTTCAACCCATCGCCTCTATCCAGCATTTCCAACTCAAGGTCAAATTGCCCTTCTTGCTGATTAATGTTATAGACCGTTACCTCCATATCACCCCAGGTTTGAGGGGTACTGTTTTTCCCTTGTACTAAGTGATTGGCCGAAGACTGTTGTGGCTTCTGTAAAACGAAAGAGGTTTGCACCAAGGGTGAATAACTTGGATCTCGCTGTGGTTGCAAACGTTCAACCAGTACCGAAAAGGGGAAATCTTGGTGCTCCAACGCTTCCAAAACGGTATCCCGAGTACGCTGCAAAAATTCCGAAAAGGTTGGATTATTTGATAGATCCCCCCTTAAGACCACTGTATTAACGAAATAGCCAACAACCTGTGAAAATTGGCTTTCGGTTCGACCCGTTGTCGGAGAAGCAACTAGAATCTCTTGTTGCCGAGTATAGCGAGATAACAAAACCTGAAAAGCACTAAGATAGAGTGTAAACGGCGTCACACCTTGTGCTTGAGCCACTGTTGTTAACCTTTTAGCCAACGTCGATTCCAGTTCAAATGGAATCGACGCGCCCGCATAAGACTGAGTGGCAGGGCGTAATTTATCCAACGGTAAATTCAAAACGGGTTCAACATCAGCGAGTTGGTTTCGCCAATATTCCCATTGCTTTTCACCATCTTCACCCGCCAGAAAGCCCTGTTGCCAAAGAATAAAATCGGAGTAAGAAACACTTACTTCGGGCAACTTGGCCGGTATCCCCGCAAGCTCCGCGCAATATAGCTTTTTCAATTCATCTTGATAAAGCCACAACGACCAACCATCGAAAGCAATATGATGAACCGTGAGTAGAAGAATATGATCGTCTTGCTCTCGACTCAACAAAGTCATTCGAATCAACCGATCACTTTCTAGATCGAAAGGTCGCTCATAGGATTCCGTTACTTTCGACTTTAAGTCAGTCTCGGTTAAACCTGACGCATCGATCCGTTCGATGCACACTTCCTCTTGTTCGTAGACTCGTTGTATCGGTTCACCGTTTTCCACTGCATATTTCGAACGTAGCATTGGATGTCGATCAACAAGTGCCTGAAAAGCACTTTGCAACGCATCAACCCTAAAGTTAGAGCGAATACGTAACGCAAATGCGATATGATAGGCGGAGCTATATGGGGCGCTCTGATGCAAGAACCATAGGGCTTTTTGGCCTGAAGATAAGGACAAGTTCTCTTTTCCCGTTGAGCCAACCCTCGCGTTTTTATCAAGCAGTGAAGCCAGCAAGCGGCGTTTCTCCTCACTCGACAAATCAGCTGAATGCGCGTGCATATTGTTCATTGAGGAACCTCCTCTTTCGATAATAAAGCGTTTAATAAAGTCGTTACTTCGTCGTCTGATAGTGCATCGACATCATCCGGCTGGATAGCTTTGTTTTCTACTTCTGTCTCTTCCGGGAGCAACAACGCATCCGCAGTTGATTTTGACGAACCTATTGAAATCGGTATCTTCTCTTGAATTTGCGTACCAATTTGAGCTAGTGTGTTGCCCTTCATTAGCTCTAAGGTTGATATGTTGACTCCGAAATTCTGCTTTATCGCCGTCTGCAATTCCATTGCCAGTAGAGAGTCGACCCCCATGTTGGCGAGCGACTGATCGATCTCAACTTTATCAATGGGTAAACGTAATATCCGAGCAACTTCCTCGGCGATTAGATCCGTCACAACTTTCGGTTTAGCGTCTGCTGTTGCTGCTAATATTTGCTGAATATATTTATTTGTAGAAACCGCTGGCTCCAGATCAGCATGTTCAGAAACAAGGTGAGAGAATCGAGGGGATCCGGCCCAAACCGGATTGAATTCTCCCCATTTCTCCCAATTCATATCGGCTATTGCAATCTGCTCGGGCAATTTTGGCAGTAACCTACCCAACATACTCACTGCCTGTTTAGGCGATAGAGAATTAATGCCAACCCGGGCGAAGTATTGTTTGACCTCTTCATGACGAGCAGCCATACCAACATCACCCAGCGCACCCCACTGGATGCTCGTTGCCGTCAATCCTTGCGCGTTTCGCAATTGTGCCAAAGCATCGAGGAACGTATTGGCCGCAACATAAGTGGCTTGACCAGGACTTCCCACTTGCGACGCGATTGAGGAAAATAGAAAGAAAAAATCCAGCGTTGAATCGGATAAATGTTGATGCAAATTCCAAGCACCTAGCGCTTTAGGGCCCATCACGCGATCGAATTGATCTTTTGTTAAATAATTAAGGGGTCCATCATCAAGTACTGCGGCCGTATGCATGACACCCCTCAGAGGCGGTAAGCTTTTGGCAATACTCGCGAACAATTTGACGACTTGGGCTTCTTCAGAGATATCGACTGCTAACGAAAGAACTTTGCAACCTTTCGACTCGATCGACTGCACAGCTTGTTTTGCCTCATCGGTGGCGGCCCCTCTCCGGCCCACCAAGACTAAATTTCGGGCACCATTTTCGACCATCCAAGCCGCCGTTGATAGCCCAAACCCTCCAAACCCACCGGTGATTAGATAGCTGGCATTCTCGGAAAATAGTGGTGTTTTCTCAATTTTTCGGTAAATCGATATTGCTGGGATACTACGTAGGTTGAGAACCACCTTGGTTGGTGATTCGTCATCCTGGAGGTATTGAAACGCCTTAATGACTTGACGTGAGGTGAACGACGTATACGGTAGGGGGGTAAAGTCAGAAGCGTTAATATGATTACAAACCTGATTAAGCAAGTTCTTGAATAAATTCGGCTGCTCAATAATCATACCGGCGATGTCAATGTTGATGATTTGTATATTCGAGCTGACATTCCCCATCTCGAAGCTCGGTAAAACCGATTCGTTTTTATCAGTCACTATAATCCGTCCAAACGGAGCCAATAAAGCAATGCTTTTTCTGGCCAGCTCCACTGATCCACTATTAAAGACAACATCCACGCCCTTGCCCAACGTGAGCTTTGATATACTGTCAAAAGATAAAATCGGATCCGACAACCATACGTGTTTAATGCCTAACGCGAGAAGATAATCTTTTTGATTCTCGTTGTTAACAGTTGCATAAATATCTGCGCCTTGCCAACGCGCTACTTGAATCGCCGCCAAGCCCGTTGCACTCGCCGCATCGTGAATCACGATGCGTTCTCTACGCTTGATCCGGGCGGTTTGGAAAAGACCATGAAAAGCGGTTACAAAATCCAGAGGAATCGTCGCACACGCTTCAAAATCAAAGTTCTTCAGTGCCGGGAATGAAAACACGGTTTCAAAGCGCTTGGTAATAAAGGAACCGATTAGATTATCCGTCATACTGACCACTGAGTCACCGACCTTCAAAGAACCAACAGAATCTCCAATTCTGCAAATTCGGCCGACCAAAATAATCTCGGTGCCAGTACCAGTAATAATATCGTGTTGGCTTGCTAGAACATCGATCGTATCGAGCATGGCCGCATGAACCTCGATCTCGACTTCTTCCGATTGTGGCTTTGAACGAACGTTTTCTCTGAATCGAAGACTACCAATATCTCGAGATTCGTCGATTTCCAATCGATAAGGTCGGTTAATTGAGACTGCAGTGGGCTGGTCTTCGTCAATCTCGGCGTTTGGATCGCTAAGCGCCATCCGATTAAATCGGTGAACAAAACGCCCAGAATCACGTAAGACGACCTCCTCATCTCCACCGTCAGCCAGACATTCGTCAACTAGCTGTTGTGATAGACTGGCGGTTAGCTCCGGGCCTAGATCGACCAAGCGATACGATAGCTCCGGATTCTCGTTCATTGCTACCCTGATCAATCCGTACAATGGCGTTTGATCTAATGAAGCAATGGACTCAGTGGCACTAATTGCTTGTGCTCCTTGGGTTACAACAACCAAACGAGGCGGATTATTACCTTGAAATTGGGTCAAAGCCTGAATCAAATACAGGCAAGTAACAAGATCAGTCGAATCCGTTATTGGGCGCTGTTGCGATTTTGCGTTAAGAGGCCACAGATAAACAATATGGCTGAAACCCGATCCGTTGCAATTTGCTATCAGCTGCTGCATATCCTCCTTATGTCCAGGACGAATTCCATAGTGCGTCGAAGAGTCACAGCAGAAAGCTTCTGCTGCTTTTACCGTAACAATTTCCTGAGCACCCCGACCATTAAACTGATCGACCAATTGTCTCCCTGTTTCTCCTTCGTCCTTAAATAGAAGAACCCGTTCCGGTTTTTCAAAGGTGTCGGGTAACTCTGCCTGTTTCCAATCGAATTGGTAGGTCCACTGGTGAGCATTTACAAGAACATCCGTATTATTCGTCAGTGCCTTTGCACGAACACCTCGAATATCGACCAATACGGTGCCATTGGTGTCGCACAAAGTCAGATCACCTTCGATCATTCCGGTTTGACATCGCTTAATACTCCCCAGACACCAAAATGTTTTTTCCGGACTCGAATAAAAATGAACACGATCAATATGGACAGGTACGTAAATATTTTCGTCACCTTCATCCAGGGTCGTCAATAATGTCTGGAAGCAAGCGTCCAACAAGGTAGGATGCAGCAAATACTGATCCTTGCTTCTCACCAAATCTTTATGCCCTTCGATCTTCGCCAAGACGTTGGATCGATCAGAATTAAGCCATAATTCACGTACCCCTTGAAAATATGGACCGTAATCCAAACCCCGAGCATTCATCCGTTGGTAGTGCATATCACTGGATATATATTCCGACAATGAAGCTTTTAGCTCCTCTAAATTTACCGGAGGAGGCGACCCTGAAAGCGTTCGGCATAACCGACCTGAGGCATGTAGCCTCCATGGGCTTGCGGATACTTTTGAATGACTATGAACATGATAAACTTGTGACTCTGGATCGAAAGAGCAATAAATCGTGGGATCATCACTATCATCGATCACCAGTGCATTATGGAAATCTAAATTTTCCAGTACGGGAACCGAATCGTTGATTGTATTTTCATGTATCATCAACCCGGCTTCAACGTACGCAGCGCCCGGTAACACCCGTAATTCATCGACATAGTGGTCGTCCAAGAATGGTAACGTACTGGTGTTAAGAGTATTCTCCCAGCAAGGATTTGGCGATCTTACACTATCCCCCAAGAAACTCACCCGCTCCAATCCGATGCGATCTAACAATGCCTTTTCGGTTTCATTCCAATAACTTTCACGTTGCCAAGGATAGTTGGGAAGGGAGATGAAATTTCCACCGTCTGGATAGAGGCGTTTCCAATCCGGTGAATAGCCAGCAGCATACAGATTCGCTAACGCCTGCATTAAGGTGCTCTGTTCTTGTTTCTCACAATGCAGCGACGTTAAAACGACTCCCTGACTCCCTCGGCCCATCAGACATTCTTTGATCGATGTCGACAATACCGGATGAGGACCCACTTCAACAAAAAGTCGATAACCTGCTTCTATCATCGTGTTTATCGTGTCAGAAAAAAAGACGGGCTCTCGAATATTTTGACACCAATAGTCTGCATCATAACTAGCCGTCTCGATCAGCCTTCCAGTTACCGTGGAATACAACGGTATACTCGGCTCTCGTGTCTCTAGTCCACTAAGACTCGATCTTATTTCGTCCTTCAACGGCTCCATTAACGGACTATGATAGGGAACCTCAACTTTCAATAATCGATTAAAAACGCCGTCCACTTCCAAAGCTTCTGCAATTTTTGATAGTGAAGGCTGATCCCCAGCCAACGTCAATGCTGATTGGCTATTAATCGCTGCGATAGAGACTTTTCCGTAGTAATCTTCAAGTATTTTGTCAGCTTCTTTTTTTGTAAGGCCGACAGCTAGCATTCCTCCAAGCCCGGCTGCTTTCTTTTGAACGCGACTGCGATGATAACTAACCTTAATCGCATCTTCGAGACTCAAAACGCCCGCTATATAAGCAGAAGCTACTTCACCTACGCTGTGACCGATAACTGCAGCCGGTTCCACACCAAAAGATCGCCACAGCGCTATTAATCCCACTTGTAAAACAAAATTTGCCGGTTGTGCAACAACGGTATCCGCAATATTTGAGAGTTCCTTGTCCGCTAACATCGCTTGCAAAATCGACCACCCCGCCAGGTTGGTAAAAATCTTGTCACAACGTTCGACTTCAGACCGAAAAACTGGGTAAATGTCTAGCAATTCCCTTCCCATAGCCCACCATTGCGGCCCCATTCCAGTAAAAACAAATACCGGCTTGTTAGTAGACTCCGGTAACGCTTTCGCCAATGACGGCGACCCATTATCGATTCCATCGACAAAGTCTTTTAGTTGGTCTCTGACTTCGTCCATCGTATTTGCGATCACACCTAATCGATAATCGTAATGCCCGCGATGTACACTTGAGGAATAACACAAATCTCTCAACGAAGGACTATCGACAGCGTCTATTTTCTCCAAATAGCGACTGGCAAGTTCCTTCATTGCCGATTCGCTCTTTGCAGAGAGTGGCAACAGATAAGGATCTGCGTCTGTTAATTCTTGAGATTCCGAGATTTCCGTCTTTTCAATTGTGTTTTCTTGAAGAATGGCGTGAGCGTTGGTTCCACCATACCCAAATGAATTAATGGCAACCAGAGCAGGTTCACTGCCTGAGGGCATTGACTCGAGTGACATAGGAAGTCTAAGCCCTAGTTCTTCAAATGGAATATTCGGATTGGGCATTTTTAAGTTTGCCAACGGTGGTATCTGTTTATGTTGCAGAGAGAGCACCAGTTTAATTACCCCGGCGATTCCTGAAGCCGCTTCCAAGTGACCGATATTAGCTTTGACAGATCCTACCGCACAGGGATTTTCTGAGCCGCGATCCTTCCCCAACACGGCCCCAAGAGACCCGGCTTCCAAAGGGTCGCCCACCGGAGTACCGGTTCCGTGCGCCTCCATGTAGCAAATCTGCCGGGGATCGACTTTAGCTTCTGAAAATACCTTACGCATCAGTTCTTGTTGTGATTCAGGATTGGGAACAGTGATTCCATCGCTGTGGCCATCCTGATTGACTCCTGTTCCACGAATAATCGCATGAATTTCATCGCCATCACGAATTGCGGCCGATCGCGTTTTTAGGATAACGATACCCGCGCCTTCGCCACGACCGTATCCATCAGCCCTTGAATCAAAGCTTTTACAGCGACCATCAGGAGATAAGAACTGTCCTTTGCACATTGCAATTGGGTTTTCAGGCCGATGCATAATATTGACACCACCAACCAACGCTACCGAACAATCCCCATTTAACAAACCCTGACATCCGTAGTGTAGAGCAACTAAAGACGAAGAACACGCTGTATCCATTGACACACTCGGGCCGCGAAAATCGAATACATATGACAAACGATTTGAAAGAATAGTCATCGTCGACCCTAGCGCGGAATGCGGGCCGATCATATCCCTATTCAGTACATTCATTTGGGTGAGGTTATTGTCGAGCATAAACCCACCTATAAATACACCGGTTTCGCTACCTCGCAATCTCTCAGGATTTATCCCGGCATTTTCCATCGCTTCCCAAGCCACTTCGAGCAACACTCTCTGCTGAGGATCCATGCAAGCAGCTTCTCTCGGAGATACACCAAAAAACAGGGCATCGAATTGGTCGATTCTCTGATCAAGAAAGCCACCTGATTTCACGTACATCTTTCCCAGTTTGTTGGGATCTGGATCATAGTACCGATCAACATCCCACCGATCTCGCGGAACATCAACGATGCCATCCTTACCCTGACTAATAAGATTCCAGAATGCTTCCGGTGATTCTGCGCCTCCGGGAAATCTACATCCCATTCCAGTGATAGCAATGGGTTCATCACTGAAATGTTTTTTTGAGGATGCCATCTCATTGGGTGATTTACTAGATTCCATTATTTTATCCTTCAGTTATTAAGTTTAAATGAATCACAGTATCGATAATATCTTTCTGTAAAAGCTAGCGTTATGACAAATCACAAATTTCTCAAATATAATATTTAATGGTTTTGCTATTTATCTATGTATTTTTTCACATATATTGAAATTAATATTAAAAAAATCATGTTCTATATATAATCACCTCTATAAAACACGAGGGCATCTTCTCATAAATTACAACTCGACCCCGAATCGTAATACAAATAAAGTTTATATATCATAATTCAGGATAAATATTACGCCATTCTATTAAGTTCGATCTGTGAATTATTACACTGAAAAACTATTAACAATTTAACAGAATTTCTAATGTGACTTCATTACTGTTGACTACGGTTTAAGAGTTATTTTTTACCTACCCCAATCACAACAATAGAATAAGACATACGGTGTAAGGCACCTAGTGTATATCGCTGTCTTTCCATCCTCACCTGAATTTTATTCAATTAAATAGGAATCTAAAAATGAAAAGTAAGATACTAGTTAATAAGTTAGCTTCACAGGCAATACCACTAAAATCAACCCCAACATTTAAAAAGAATCTGATGCTCGACTGCCATTCAAATATAGAAACCTGGTTTTTTTATCTACATTCAACTACCTTTCTCCTATTAATCGCTTTCTTAACAATGACTTTAAACTGTTCGGCTGTAATGGCTGAAGGTGGTGTTATTTTTAACGATATCGCCTCAGAAACTGACTCCGGCATTGTATTTGAGCGTAGTCCGACGCCGGCACTTACCTCAGCTGTCGAAGCTAAAATAGAGCAAGGAGTATTTGTACTTCCTGACGACCTCGGATCGTCCCCATCAAAACCCAACGGCGGTCCAGGAGTGGCTATTCTCGATTACGATCGGGACGGAGATCAGGATATTTACGTAACGAATGGACCAGATACCGAGAACAGTCTCTTCAAAAATTTGCTTAATGAAACCGGAGAACTCATATTTGAAGATGTCGCCGTTATGGCAGGTGTTTCTGCAAAAAATCAGGATAGTACCGGTGTATGCTACGGTGATACCGATAATGATGGGGATTACGACCTTTACGTAATGGGGAGAAGCGAACCGAATAAACTATTTGAAAACCAGGGTAATGGTCAATTTATTGATATCACCGAGAAAGCCTCCGTTGAGGCTGGATATTTTGGTTCTGCATCCTGTTCCATGGGCGATGTGAACGGTGATGGATTGTTGGATATCACCATCGCTAATAGCTATGATTGGACACACAGTTTTGCGATTTATACTCATCCGTACGATTTCAACGAACACAATCAGCTTTTTATTAACCAAGGTGATAATCTTTTCTCCGATAACAGCTTCACATCGGGTATCCAGCAGCTTGACTATCCAGTGGAATCCGGTGCGCCGCCAGATGCCGCGGGACTCAGCTGGGGTATCGCGATGGTTGATATCGATATGGACGGTGATATCGACATTGTGACCGCGGACGATCAGGGAGGTATCCCCGCAGCAAAGCACAACGGTGTAGACAGAGGATTTATCCGCATTTTTGAAAACGATGGATTAGGTGATTTCGAGGATGTCACTCGAGAATCAGGTTTATTTAAGCACGGCGCGTGGATGGGACTTTCCTTTGCCGATTTAAACTGTGATGGCCAGCTAGACATCTTTGCTACAAATTTGGGCGACTATTTAAACCCGACCGCTAGCTTGCCCTACGTCGTAGGGGATGAAAGCTCCCGCTGGCTTCTTGGCAATAGCGATGGAACGTTTAGCGATTTCGGGGTTGGTTCATTGGGTGCAACGCCATTCGGTTGGGGTAATTCCATCTTTGACTACGATAACGATGGAGATTCTGATATTGTTTTCCATGGCGGTCTTAACCTCGCGGTATTCGTAGACGCCTCGAACCCAGGAGTCGTACTCCAAAATCAGGATTGCAGCGCATCCTTTAAAAAAGATACAGATGTTGCAAGTACAACAAATCACAGCCGAAGAAACGTACTGGGTGTTGCGACAGGGGATCTGAATAATGATGGTTTTCTTGATATCGTGAGTGTTTCAAATTTTGATACACCAGAACCTAATCCCTTGATTCTGGCTCCACCAGCAGGTTCAGATATTTTTGATCCAACAGCCTTTATCGTACCCTCATGGTCACCGACGGACGTTCCTAATGTCCTATCACCGACTCCAGGAATCGCTTTTTCGAATGGTTCCGTTTCTGTAGAAATTAACAGTGGGGATAATATGAACCATTGGACTCGGGTATCGCTATTGGGCACCAAGGGACTAACGACAAACGGAGTTTCGAATCGTGATGGTATTGGGGCTGTTGTAAAATTCACTCCGAGAAACGGTAATTCTGTAATGCAACCCGTTGTTTCCGGCTCTAGTCATGCATCACAACATAGCTTGGACCTGATTTTCGGAATGGGGTCCACATCACATGGAACCATTGAAGTATTATGGCCGGGGGGTACCCGCAACCGTTTATACAATGTCCGCGCTTCAGAACATATTGTTTTCCCCGAAATCCCCTGTAGCTATGATGTTGAGTGGGAGCGATCATGGAAATATCTACAATGTGTCAGAAAAGCACTCAAGGAAATTCGAAATACGAGAAAGATTTCCCGTTCCCAATACTATCAATTCCTATTTAGTGCGATGCGAGCCTATTTCGAGGAGAAATACAGTCATGCTCCGACAACTTAGTTTTGACGCATCGTAAGTTCAGAACGCCTAGCCTCATGGATAACCCTAGAAAATGCAGTTGCTCACAGATCCCGGTTTCAAGCACCATGAAACCAATACCTTGCACTATAGCTCTGCGCTCAACTGCTTTTTCTAGGATAAATAGAAAAATATGGATGAAAAAGATATCGGGTTACGGTGCACCCACACTCGACCGATATCCTGAAATATCCGCGAGATGCGAACCACCCTAACCCAACCTCACGCTGGTTCTCGACTGAATCCATATCAGGCTTTTCATCTCAAATTTATTTCCGGTAAATCCTAGAAATAATCCTACGTAGATGGCGACACGTTCTTCTGTTAACGGACTCTCCCTCACAATGGCGACGGGAACGAATCAGGATCGACAACATGTCGTCAGCTATCAGTTCGTGGACGTTAGCAGTAGGAAAAAACTCATTGAAAAATAAAAAACTACTGAAATTACACTCGCCAGTAGAGAGTAAATCGAGGCAAGAATCGGAAATATTGCTAAAACCTAAAATATCGGCGTTATTTATAGCCCCGTTGGTAAATTCACCCCAATCATATCGGATCAATTCGAAATCCAATCTTCGTTCAACGCGAGAAAGCATCGCTTCGGATAGACGGTTGTGAATCCGAGATAATTTAGCTCCGCGATCCGATAAATTTGCTGCGCGAAGCGCGGGAGTAATACCGAAATTAATTAGATTTGAGACAAGGATTGTCTTGGCGCCCTTCGCAACAAGGAGCTTGATGGCTTTTTCCTTAGCACGAACAGTATCGACTACTTTTTGTCGCGCAGTAAAATCGTCCGTATCAAAAGCCGCTTCAACGACTTCGTTACCCCCAATAATTATATAATAAAGTGCATCGGGATCCGCTTCTTCATTACGTGACGCTAAATAGGCATTAACTTGACCGGGTAAATCTTTAGGATCGTTACCGAAGGCTAACGCATCCGAAGAGGAAAAATTATTACCAACCACTGGACCAACTCGATGGAGTGAAGGCTTGAGTTCGAGACCTAGTCTTGCTGCAAAAATCTCCACCGCCAGTGGACCATTACTCAACCGATTTTTAAAGAAAGGCGGTGGCAACTCTCCGAATACTGAAGCAAAATTCCCAGTATCTTCTAAAGGACCTCCGAATACGACAATATCGCTGAACGGTTTAGCCGTTACCGGATTAAAAATAGTTAAAAAAAATAAACAAACACCATAGAGTAGACTTTTCATGGCCATACCTCCTAACTGATTATATATTGGAATAGACGAAACCGATCATTAGTCGAATTCACCAAGTTTTTTTTAATGCAATATTCGCCATTGCAAGCTCCTGGACACCTTACAAGTAACCACTCAGGTGTATGACTAACATATTTTTCATAAAGTTATAGATAATTAGAAATGATATTACCATTAACAATCTATCCATTTTTAATGAAATACGTGATCCGCAGAATCCTTAGCGAATATACATATTTTATTGATACTGAAACATATCCTTGAGTTAATTTTACTCACTTTATTTGTGTAAAAATCAATATATTTTTGGAAGCGTCTTCCCACGTATGGTATAAAAATAAAAAATAGATTGTGGAGCGATAAGTTTGAATACGATTGGACAATATCGACAATCAACCCATCGATTCTGGTTTATGCCAGTTACCTAACGCCTATCCAACGTAGGAAAACCATTGGTAAAGCGGCTTTAGGTGATTCACAATAAATACTCCACCCAGATCTCACAAGAATTTGTACGTCTTCAAGGCATGACAACAGGGTAGGTGATTGATTTAACGGCGACGCATTCCCAGAAACCACAAACTTTTCAGCAATTTTTTGATAAATAATCCTATCAAAACCAGAGAAAAATCAGTTTAGGATGGTAAAGCATCGTCGTAAGCAATATAATTGAAACCTAATATTGAAGGAACAGTGCATATTATCCGGGGATGTGCTACCGCCAGCTCAACATGGAACGGAGACCTTTCACATAAAAAGAGCGAATCAACCAGAAGACTTTCTGTTCGCAGACAACTTCTTAAATTCCTTGGTCAACACAACCTGCTAGAGGCATAACACAATGAAATCAAAATTCCATAAGAAATCGTTAACTACTTCTCTCGGCATCGCCATCGTCTCAACATTAAGTGGCACAGCGATAGCCGATGCAACTAAAAATCCATTTGCAATTAGTGATCTCGACCGAGGATACATGACCGTTTCTCAAGCAGGAATGTCGAATAGTGAAGAAACTAATAGTGAAAAGCCGAAACGGGCGAAACATGTTCAACGATCTGTAAACAACCGCATTACTACACAGAAATCAGACATGGAAGGCAAATCCGGTGGTATGAAAATGGATGGCGGGATGATGAAGAAAATGGATGGTCAATGCGGAGGAATGATGAAAAAAATGAAAAAGATGAAGGGTATGATGGATAAGAAGGATATGGGAAGTATGGATGGCATGAAGAGTATGGACAACATGAATGGAGATATGAAACAGGGCAATAAAGGCAATGGAAAAAATCAGCAAGGTGGGAAAGGAATGGATATGGCTGGCGGTATGGATAAAAACAATTCGAAAGCCGGTGGTAGCATGGACATGAAAGGTACTGAAGGGAACTGCGGAGTAATGAATAACTAACCACAATCGTGAAAAACCTTCTCCCGGTAACAGGTGCCGGACTGGGTCTTCGGCGAACCTTCCTCGCTGAAGTTGCCGGGTCGGTTCCTGCGGGGGTAGATTTCTTTGAAGCCGCTCCCGAGAACTGGATGTTTATCGGGGGTCGTTGGGGAAAGCTGTTTCGTTCCCTAACAGAACGTTTCCCGTTTATATGTCACGGACTTTCTCTTTCGATCGGAAGCTCGGCACCGCTGGATGAAGAATTTCTCATCAACCTTAAAACCTTTCTAAAGCAACATAATATCCGGCTTTATAGTGAACATCTTAGCTATTGCAGCGACGAGGGGCACCTGTATGACCTAATGCCAATCCCGTTTACCCTCGAAGCAGCGCACTATGTCGCACAACGGATTAGACGTGTTCAGGATATTCTGGAACAACGCATAGCCATCGAGAACGTCTCTTATTATGTCGCACCAGGTAAAGAGATGGACGAAATAGATTTCCTCAACCTAGTCGTTGAAGAAGCAGATTGTGGCCTTCTCATTGATATTAACAATATCTACGTAAACAGTGTCAACCACGGTTACGATGCGGAAAAATTCGTTTCCGCTATTCCGGCTGAACGAATTGCCTACGCCCATATCGCCGGTCACTACGTTGAGGAAGAAGATTTTCTTGTTGACACCCACGGTGCTGAAATAATTGACCCGGTTTGGAAGCTTCTTGGCCGAGCGTATGAACTTTTCGGCGTGTTTCCAACCCTCCTGGAACGTGACTTTAATATTCCTTCTCTGAGTGAGCTAATAGTAGAAGTCAATACTATTCGTGGTATCCAGGCATCGTGGAAACAACATCATGGAATCCGGTTCGGCTAAACCCCCTTCCTATATTCAGATCCAATTTGCGTTTACCAACCACATACGCAAACCTGAAGAGTACCCGTTACCTGCGGGTATCGATGGAAAGCGCATGGAAGTCTACCTGAGACTTTTCGCCAATAACATTGAAAGATTATTATCTAACAATTTCCCAGTATTGCGAAAAATATTACCTGCCGATCAATGGCGCTCATTAAACCGGACATTTTTCACTAACCACCGCAGCAAATCCCCTTACTTTGCCGAAATTCCACTAGAGTTTATTGCTTATTTACGGGATGAGAGAACGCCTGTTTCGACTGATCCTCCTTTCTTACTGGAACTTGCCCATTACGAATGGGTAGAGCTGGCTCTATCCATTGCGGAAGGGGATACACCTTCGCCAGATGAGCAACTGCTGTCCGACCCTCTGGGCTGCAACATAACGCTTTCTCGGCTGGCCTGGCCACTAGCGTACCAATTCCCCGTACACCGAATTTCTCCTGACTACCAACCCGATGCGCCACCACCTTCTCCAACTTTTTTGGCGGTATACCGAAACGACCAAGATAACGTTCGGTTTCTAGAAATCAATCAAATCACCCACCGCTTGATGGACTTATTGAAAGAAGAAAGAACGGGAGAATCCGTCATATCTCAAATTGCGGAAGAGCTAGGAATGCCAGCCCAAGAACAACTGCTCGGAAAGGGTGAAGAGATTTTAAAAAAGCTCGCACATCGTCGCCTCATTCTTAGAATATAGTCCCCCATGTTGAAAATAGATTCTAAGAAAGGCTATCCGTCACATGTGGAATAATTAACCGCTGAATTGTCTTATGAAAGCTGGCACTTGCCGCGATAATGTTACCTTTCCTCTCATAGTCAGATCCGTTGCCAAAATCAGTGACTATCCCACCGGCTTCCTGAACCAATAAAACCCCCGCCGCCATACCCCACTCTTTAACGCCGATTTCCCAATAACCATCAAGACGCCCTGCAGCAACGTATGCAAGATCCAATGCTGCGGCCCCTGCCCGCCGAATCCCCCCTACCTCCTTAATCAAAGTTTTAAACATAGCCAGGTACGCATCCAAATGCTGCTGGTGTTTGAAAGGAAAACCCGTCCCTATTAAAGCACCCGGCATATCCGTCTGTTTGGTGACTCGAAGTCGGCGATTATTTAGGTGTGCGCCGCCGCCTCGGGATGCAGTGAATAGTTCCTGCCGCAACGGATCATACACCACTGCTTGCTGATACTTCCCTTTATGTTTTAGTGCGATGGAAACCGCAAACTGGGGAAATCCGTGCAAATAATTGATGGTTCCATCCAGTGGATCAATAATCCACAGGAATTCGTCCCTTCTACCCTTCAAAAGTCCACTCTCTTCTGCAAGAATCCCATGATCCGGAAAAGATTTATGAATGACTGCGATAATTTCCTGTTCAGCGCGAATATCCACATCACTGGTGAAATCATTTTTTCCTTTCTGAGTAACCTGTATGGTATCGAGCTTTTGCATTGACCGAACAATAATATCGCCAGCATTACGCGCTGCGCGGATAGCAATGGAAAGCATAGGTTGCATTTTAGGCTCCTGGGTTAAATAGGGTAGGATACCAAACTTCTGCTAGAATCTACGTCCTAAAACAACTTAGGAATGGAAATTAAATAACTTATACATTCTCACTTGTTCTTTTGTCCGTCTTCGCCCGAGTAACAACAGTTACGTAGCTTACTATGCGCCTGTTGCTACTCAAACGAAGACGGACAAAAAACTGCGCGATAATACACAACTTATTTATTTTTCATTCCTTAGAACCTGTTCAAGATCTCGATCAAGGGATGCAGCGCAAGGCAAAAGTGGACGAAAAAGCGCAACATACTGGTCGTATATGAGCATTTTGAGACCACTTTTAACGTCGCGATGCATCCCTTCAGCGAGATCTTGAACAGGTTCTTAGCAAAAAAGCCACTTAATATCTTTTTGAATTTCCAGTGTATTTCTGAAGAAAATAACGTGTTATCTTCAATTCGCTTCGTTCTTGTTGGCACCACTCACCCAGGTAATATTGGTGCCGTTGCAAGAGCCATGAAAAACATGGGACTCTCAAACCTCTATTTAGTAAAACCGAAACACTATCCCAATGCCGATGCAACCGCCCGAGCATCAGGCGCAGACGATTTACTATCCAATGCCATGGTCTGTAATACAGTTCAGGAAGCCATTGCCGATTGCCATCTGGTTATTGGAGCGAGTGTCCGTTCCCGTACAATTTCCTGGCCGGAAATTACAGCCCAGGAATGTCCGGGAAAAGTACGCTCAATAGCGCCTCACAGCAATACCGCCATATTGTTCGGACGAGAACATTCAGGATTAACAAATGCCGAACTGGATTGCTGCCATTTTCTAATGAAAATTCCTTGTAATCCGCGCTTTAGCTCGCTAAACCTGGCCTCGGCAGCACAAATCATCGGCTACGAACTGTTCACTCAGTTGGAGAATAGCCCGGAACCTGCAGTGGAAACTGAAATACTAGCTAAAGCAGCTCAACTGGAAATGTTTTATCATCATCTCTTTCAGACAATGCAAGATCTTGGATTCATTCATCCGGACAGATCCCGTACGATAATGCGCCGCCTGCGACGTCTCTTTAATCGCGCACGAATTGAATCGAAGGAAATTGATATGCTGAGGGGTATACTGTCTGCCATCCAACGCATTTCCCCCACTTCTAAAGATAGCAATTAGTCGATCACAAACCCTAGAAACAAATAAGCACCTGACCCCATGTTTGAGCGCATAAAAGAAGAAATTGATTGTGTTTTCGACAGAGACCCGGCTGCCCAGTCAGTTCTCGAAATAGTCACCGCCTATCCAGGATTCCATGCCATCTTGGTTCACCGAATAAGTCATAGGGTCTGGAATCTTGGCTTTAGGTGGTTAGGACGATTTATTTCTCACATAAGTCGCTGGCTTACTGGCATTGAAATTCACCCCGGCGCGCAGATAGGCCGTCGTTTTTTTATCGATCATGGTATGGGCGTTGTGGTTGGTGAAACAGCCATCATCGGCGATGACTGCACGCTTTATCACAGTGTCACATTGGGAGGGACGAGTTGGGAAAAAGGAAAACGCCACCCGACTCTGGGAACGGGTGTCGTTGTCGGTGCCGGAGCCAAAGTTTTAGGGCCTATTCATGTGGGTGACAACGCCCGCATTGGTTCGAATTCCGTTGTATTGAAAAACGTACCCCCGGGTGCTACCGTTGTCGGTATTCCGGGGCATGTGATTAGCTCCGAATCTCAAACTGCCTCAAATCGCCAGGCAATCGCGGATAAAATGGGATTCAGCGCTTACGGCACCGGTCGGGATATGCCCGATCCGGTTGCTCATGCCATTAATAAAATGCTCGATCATATTCATAGCATGGATGAACAAGTCTCAGCGATGAAAGATGCACTTAAAATCGCTGGCATAGACATAAAAGACATCCCAACTTCCAAATTGGATGGCTGTTCAATTGACCCCGAAAATAACCCGCCTGAGTGAGACCCGCGTCAAGAATAACCCGGAATATTAATTGACTAATTTGGTAGGTTATGTATAGTTAAGCTTAATAACTTCTACTGGGCGAGGATACAAACTGTGCGATTAACAACAAAAGGCCGCTACGCTGTCACAGCGATGCTAGATCTTGCGTTCCATAACGACCAAAGACCCATTACTCTCACAGACATCGCGAAACGCCAAGGTATTTCACTATCCTATCTGGAGCAACTCTTCGCCCGCTTGCGAAAAGCTGGACTGGTAACGGGAGTTCGTGGTCCTGGCGGTGGTTATCGGCTAAGTCGAAAAGCCACTGACCTCAACATTGCCGATATTATCACCGCTGTTGATGAAGTGGTTGATTCGACCCGATGTGGCGGGAAAGCCAATTGCCAAAACAATGAACCCTGTCTGACTCACCACCTCTGGATGGGATTGAGTGAGCAAATACACACTTATCTCAAATCTATCAGTTTGGGAGATCTTATCCAGCAAAAAAATATTCAGGCAGTCGCGGAAAGACAAACAGCACAATCGATGAAACAGATGGATATCACACTTTGTCCGAAAGGAATAAGTCTCTAAAGACGCTATCCGAAAATAGAGCACCTGCTACTGAAAAGACCCTTTCTAAGGATGCAAGACTGAGAAGCAACCGCGCTTTTACCTTAGGAACGGGAAATAAATAACTTATACATTCTAGCTTGCCTTTTTGTCCGTCTTCATTCGTATAGCAACAGTTACGTAGCCAGCTATACGCCCGTTGCTATACGAATGAAGACAAACAAAAATACTGCGCCATAATATACAATTTATTTATTTCCCGTTTCTTAGTCCTATGATTTATCTCGACCACAACGCTACCACCCCCGTAGACAGCCGGGTGTTGGAAGCGATGATACCCTACCTGAAATCTTGGTACGGCAATCCTTCAAGCTTGTATAAAGCAGGCCGAATGACCCGGGGAGCCATTGAAATAGCTCGGGAGCAGGTAGCAGCGCTGGTGAGTGCGCACCCTTCTCAAGTCATTTTCACCAGTGGCGGTACAGAAGCCAATAACCTGGCTATAAAAGGAATCGCCTCCAACAAAAAGGCCGGGATAATTTCAATTGGAGCAACCGAACATCCTTCTGTCAGTAATCCTGCGTTAGCCCTAACAACGTTGGGTTGGAAAATCCGTACAATACCTGTCAACTATAGCGGACAAATAGATCAAACCCAGTTAATATCTGAACCTAACGGCAGTTTTCAACTGATTTCACTCATGCTCGCCAACAATGAAACTGGCGTAATCCAGGATATTCCACAACTGACGGACGCAATCAAATCCGATGCCACAATCATTCATACAGATGCCATTCAAGCAGCAGGTAAAATACCCATAAATTTCGAGCGGCTCGGTGTCCACCTGATGTCTCTTTCAGCACATAAGATCTATGGGCCGAAAGGTATCGGCGCTCTGATTTTTGACAAATCTGTTACTCTTGAGCCCCACATTCATGGCGGTGGACAAGAGCATGAATTACGTGGTGGAACGGAAAATGTAGCAGCCATTGTCGGCTTTGGCAAAGCGGCTGAGCTTGCCATCAACGAATTGGAGAATCGACAACAGCACTTTGCCAAGCATCGGGTCTACCTGGAAGAGGCGTTGGAAAAATATCCAGGCATAACTATTTTCGGCAAACAGACAAACCGACTCTCCAATACACTGTTGATTGGAATTGACAACACAAACGGCGAAATGCTGCTAATGGAATTGGATCGCAAAGGCATAGCGATCTCTAGTGGCTCCGCATGCTCCAGTGAGTCGGGAAAACCCAGCCATGTCCTGATGGCCATGGGCGTTAACGAAAATCTTGCCCGTAGTGCAATCAGAATCAGCTTGGGCATTGATAATACCAAAGCTGATATTGATCAGTTTCTTATCGTTTTAAGGGATCTATTTCCCTCCCAGAGTCTCTAATTATTAACTAACCAAACATTCAACAAAGAGGTAACCATGTCAGTTAACTTAACAGAAAGTGCAGCCAACCAGATTAAGAAGCAGCTAACCCAGCGGGGTAAAGGGGTTGGACTCCTTTTAGGGGTAAAAAAATCAGGATGTTCCGGCTATGCTTACCAAATTGATTTTGCCGACGAGATAACGGAAAGTGATTCCGTTTTCGAAAATCACGGGGTTAAAATCGTAGTCAATAATGACAACCTTGAGTTTCTTGATGGTGTACAGTTGGACTACCGTAAGGAAGGTATTAATGAGGCGTTTTGTTTTGATAATCCGAACGTAACCGCGATGTGCGGTTGTGGGGAGAGTTTTGCGGTATAACGTTTAACTCTTTTTGTAGGAGGGGCTTTAGCCGCGATCTTGGCCAAGATCGCGGCTAAAGCCCCTCCTACGAAGATATCACAACATATTCTGCAAATATCATATAGTCTGAGGCTATCATTAATCCAACTCAACAAGCGATCCCGGATGACGGATTAAAACCGAAATGACATTCCCCCTGCGGGAAGGCCAGCCCCGCACTTCGATTTCACGATCCAGATAACTTTCCAAGGCAGGAAACAGTGATAAATTCTCCTTGGCAATTCGTATGTTAAAACGCTTGTTAAAAACAAGCCGCTGATAGCGTCGCCCTTCCCGAACAGAATCAGGTCGACCGACAAATCGTTGCCAACCTTTACCGCGATAGTCTATCGGCAGGTTATTGATTTGCGTGGGTTGATAGTATGACTGTGCCCATAATCCCAATTTTTTGGCTTTTGCATGACGTTGTGCTGCCAGTAAATCATTGGCGTATTGTAAATTAGGGGGATGAAAATTCACAGTTGCCAGCCCCTCTTTGGCTAAAGCCACATTAACATGAACCCCATTGCCCAAAAAAAGATGCGCTAGAAGCCGATCATATTTATCTCGTTTTACGACATCGTGAACAATGCGGACTTTCCTCCCATTGAGCTTATTCTGTAACCAGTGTTTTGCTTCTTCACCACCCGGCTCTCCCATCCTCCTGGAGCTCTCAATTTCTGGCGTATTGATGCCTAACAGTCTTATTTTTTCGCCATCTTCCATGACAACGGTATCCCCATCGTAAACTTTCTTGACGATACCATATCGATAGTTTGGTTGGATTAATAGCTGAGCTGCCCCAGTAATTAGCCGATCAGTATAGTGAACCGTGCCGGCGTCATCGGTCCAACGATATACACGGGCATTAGCTGACCCCCACAATGTCAGAAAACAAGCAAAAAATATCGTAACTATGATTTTCCTCAACAACTCATGAGGAAGCCATTTTCCACTCATAAACCACTTTCACCCGATTCCCTTCACCCAAATATTCCACAGAACTGCACAGAGCACTTAATAGAGCAATACCACGCCCGGAAAAAATGTTTTTCTCATTTCCATTCTTGTTTTTTCCCTTATAATCAAAACCTACCCCGCTATCTTGCATCCTGATAATCAACCGACCACCATTTTCTGTCGCTTCATGGGTGAAGCTCGCTTTTACAAATCCCGACTGCAAGGCCTCAAGACGCTGCTGTCGTTCTTCGAAGTACTTGAAAAAACCGTCTGTCGAGCTTTTGAGTTTTGAATCCAGTCCTAATACACCATGATCCAACGCATTAATAAACAATTCTGTGACAATAGTAAAAATTGTCTCACGATGGTTTTGAAGACCTTGAATGTCAATGACCGTATTGGTAATTAGCGGTACCGGATCAAATTGTTTTAAGGTATCCGCATTGAATCCAAATGAATACGTCCATTGTGATGGCTTTGATTCAGGGTGTCGTGTTATCCCAGACTCTTCTCCCTGATTAATTAAATCGATATCGCAAAGATACTCTACGATAGTAATATCATCTTGCTGTGTTCTTCCTCCGCTGAAATCGCGAACAGCAATAGATAATTCTTCCTGAAAGTGGGTTGAAACATCTGGGTTTTTTAATAGACTCACCACTCGATCGAAACCGAATTGAGTCCCTTCTTGATTTTCCGCTTCTATAAGACCATCGGTAAAGACCAAAAAAACGTCATCTACCGCGACATTAAAATGCTGAATATCCAGGGTAAGTTGTTCTGAGCGAATAATCCCCAGCGGCAAATTTGTGGAAGCAATTATCGTTATGGAACGACTGCTGGAATTAATGAGATAGTGCTCCGGCAACCCACCCGTACAAACATCCAAAGTTTTGGTCACTGGATCGAGCTTAAAGAAACAGGCCGCCAAAAAGATATCAACCGGTAAGATTTTTTGTAGTTTTCGGTTGATTTCCGAGACAATTTCACTGATATCAAAACCCTTTCGGGTCATTCCATAGAATATCTCTGCGGTTGGCCCAGCGCCGATTGAGGCAGACATTCCGTGGCCAGTGAAATCGCCCAACATAACATATAACTGACCTGAGGGTGATTTTGCTGATATCAGCAAATCCCCATTAAACATCGCGGCGGGAGATAAGCTATATCGAAGCGCAGGTGTTTCGAAAAAATTCTCCCGAATGATCCGGTCATAAAGATTTGCTGCTACCTGGGCTTCCCGCTCACTTTCTTCCTGAAACGCTTCTATTTCCGTTTTTCGCTTTACTTGCTCATCGTACAGCGATTTGGTTCTCAACAAGGAACGGATTTTAGCTGTTAACAGGTCTGGGTTGTACGGTCTTGCAATAAAATCATCGCAGCCCAGTTCAACGCACTGTCTTAGATTTTCCTTAGAATCAGAACCGGTGACAAAAACTATCGGAATATAGCCTTCAATCTGTTGAACAATTATCTGCGCCGCTTCGATGCCATCCATATTTGGCATCTCAATATCCATAATAATGAGGTCAGGCTGGACAGATAAGAAGTGCTCCACAGCTTCCTGGCCATCATTCGCCGTCACAACATCAAGCCCCAGACCTTCCAGGATTTGGGTTAACATCACGCGCTGTACAAGGCTGTCATCCGCCAACAACACCTTCCCGGACAACAATAGAGAAGGCAATTCCACCTGCTCCGAGGTTTCTACTGCCCTCATGCTGTTAATATTAGTGACCGACAAACTCAAGCAACCAGAAAAAGCTTGTCAAAATTGGCGATCTCCAATATTTTCTTGACTTCAGGCCTGGCCTTTACGATTTTCACATTTTCTTTCTTCTCCCCGACCTTATCCCGGAGTACCAGAAGCATTCCCAGAGCGGAGCTATCCACATATTCGGTTCCGCCCAAATCGACGACAAATTTCTGAACTGCCGTATTTAAGCTGTTGCACGCAGCCCGGAATGCTTGATGTTGACTAAAGTCGAATCGCCCCGATACCTTAATCGTTACCTCTCGGCCATCACTGCTCACAATACTGTTTACTGCCATTACATAACCTCTCACTAAGTAAAAAAAATCATCGGATGTTTATTACCTTTCACGTTTAACTCCTGCTTATAGGAGGGGCTTTAGCCGCGATCTCGAGTTAGATCGCGGCTAAAGCCCCTCCTACACAGCAGATATACCTCTCGCGCCCAACAATATCCTTTTTCAGCACGCATCTTTTCGCGACGAGCGTCGTTGTAGACCCTTGAAAGAGATGACTCTTCCTACGGTTCTACGCCTAGGAGGCTAATTCAAGCGAGTGCAACAACACAGATGACTATTTATCAGCTTCTTATACCCATCATAATAATGTTGACGGAGTATTAGCCCTTCACAAAAATCTACCGACTCAAAACAGGCATTCTTGAGCGCAAAAGGTATAATCTGATCACTAAAACAACTCGATTTCGCCTTCATCCATTGATTTCTGGCTAACCGGGCTTAAAGCCCGAGCCGACCACTCGGCCCTAAGCGTCGTTAATCGTTGGCGTCCATCTTCCCAAACGCCATCATTTTCGGTTTCCATTCCTGCACTATTCATCGTAGCTCTAATTTCTCCCATAACCTCCTGAAACTCTCCATTGTTTTTTTGCAGATACTCGATTAGCTGTCGAGCCAAGTCTTCAAACTGCAAAGCTCGCACAGCCATTCCCACATTTTCGTTGATTTGATCGGTAACTCCTGTGACTACACTTAACCGCTCGGAAAAAAAGCTATTTAATTTACCAATATCCGCTAACATATCTTCAACACGAGATTTAGATCGAATCGCCACGTTCATGTCCTTAGAAGCCATAGACTCAATTACAGTCTTGGCTTCTTCAATTTTCACTTTCGAATCATCGATCACCTCCCTAATTTCGTCACTAAAACGATTGGAATGATTGGAAAGTTTTCGAACCTCATCGGCAACGACCCCAAACCCTCGGCCTGCTTCCCCTGCACGTGCCGCCTCAATCGCCGCATTCAACGCCAACAGATTGGTTTGATCCGCAATCTGTTTAACATCTTTTAAAAGTACCTCAATCTTGTCCATAAACTCACCCACATCATAGATAAGATTCACCATTTCCATACTTTGCTTGCTGGTCATCAGAATAAGACTGATAAACTCCCTCAGTACCCGATCCGTCTCCTCGGCAAATTCCTGAAAATTGGTACTCTCTGAATCGGTGTCGGCAGTATCGGCAATCTGGGTGACCATGGACGCCACTATTTCCATTTGCTGCGATGTCAACGCATTTAACCCACTGAAGCTGGAACTCATGGTGCCAACACCATCGGCAACGACTGCCTTCAATTGCTCGAGCTCATTATTGATCTGCTGAATATGATCTGTGCTGCACCGCTCAGCCTCTTCCATAAAAAGCCTGATGGTTTCTGTCGAACCCGAAGGTTTTTCATTCTGTTTTAAGAATGCCGATAATCTGTTAGTCGCACGCAAAGCACTCGTCATCCAGGCCATTGCCAACAGCAGTACAAAACCAATATGCCAAATCGTTCCTTCGACAACAGCCACTAGACTAGCCACTACTGCAGTCGCAACAATGGCTCCAATATGTTCTATTAGAATTGACTTCATTACTCTATTTATCAGGCCAGTCGCAAAATAGTTTGAGCCACCAAATCGAGAGGAACTACATTGTCATTGCACCCCAACTTATACGCCTCACCAGGCATTCCCCAGACAACGGAAGAATCTTCATCCTGCACCACGGTTGGCGCACCTGCGTCTTTCATTTCTTTCATGCCTTTGGCTCCATCCGCCCCCATTCCCGTTAATATGACGGCAATCGCATTGGAACCAACATTTTGAGCGACTGAACGGAACATAACATCAACCGCTGGTTTATGACGATTTACTGGTGGCCCATCGTTTAATCGACAAATATAGCGGGCACCATCGCGAACCACCATCAAGTGTTTATCACCAGGAGCAATATAAATATTTCCGGGTAAAACCTGCTGGCCATCAGCTGCGATACAAGCAGTCATTTCACTGGCAGCATCGACATGCCGGGCGAATGAGTCGCTGAATGGAGCGGGTAGGTGTTGAGAAATCACGATTCCCGGTGTTGCCAGCGGCAACCCACGCACGACATCCTTAATGGCTTCCGTCCCTCCAGTAGACGCACCTAGTGCAATTATCTTATCGGTTGTTTTAAAATGTCTTTTTACCGATCCTTTGGATAAAATAGCATCGGCTGAAAGCTTCTCTTCAGTTCCGGCAACTACAGCCGGTTTCGGAGATGCTACCTTTAGAGCACGCGGCTTGGCTTTCACCGCCATCTTTACCTTCCCAATAATTTCTTCACCATAGGCTTCCAGGGAACTGGTAACATCCATTTTTGGCTTGGCTACAAAATCGATTGCGCCTAACTCTAATGCCTGAAGCGTCGTATCCGCGCCTTTTTCCGTTAAAGTGGAAATCATGACCACGGGCATAGGCCGAAGTCGCATCAAGTTGCCCAGGAACGTCAAACCATCCATGCGCGGCATTTCCACGTCGAGAGTCAACACATCGGGGTTCAGCTTTTTAATTTTATCCCGAGCTATATAGGGATCAGCTGCTGTACCAACGACTTCAATATCCGCTGACTTACTGAATACTTCAGTCAACACTTTTCTAATTAAAGCAGAGTCATCGATAATCAATAAACGTATTTTTGACATTATCCAATCAGTCCAAAAATCAAAAGAGATCAATCTCGCCTTCAACAGGCGCATCCTTAATAGTCTTGCCGTAGTCTATTTCTCTACTGACTATTTTCTTATCATGCAGATCTTGCAACTTCTTTACTCGAACACGCCCCGTGGTCGGGTAGTACACTACTTTTCTGGGGTAAATATCACCCAGATCCTGGGCTAATAAATCAATGCCTTCCGTATCAATATAGTCCAAAACGAAATCGATGTTTTTCAATCCTATATTGGTCATCGAGGCAATTATCTTACCGCCCCCAAAAACCTTGGCTTCCAGATTTTTCCGCTTGCCTCCCCGCTCAAGGATCGTATTGATTAGATGCTCCATAGCGTAGTTACCATAGCGTGTCGCATTACCCACTACGGCTTCATTACCTTCCTTGAGCCTTTCTTCGGATGTTTGCGGAAGCATAAAGTGATTCATGCCGCCAATACCAAAAACCTTGTCTCTGATACAAGCCGATACACACGACCCTAGCACGGTCAGGATTCTTTCGTTTTCATGGGTCACATAAAATTCGCCCGGTAAAATCTGCGCGGTAACACAGTCTTCTTTGTTATCCCAACGCCGTTTAATCTGTTCAAAGCCTGCGGGAGCCGGGGGCAATAGACTTTTATTAGTCAAATCGATACCTCAGTTTTTACGATAAATGGTTTTCCCCACCAGCTTGACCCGATCGGTCAACTGATTAAGCGACTCCGAATGACCAATAAACAGACACGATCCATCCACCAAGATGTCGGCATAACGATTGACCAGTTCCGTTTTGGTTTCCCGGTCGAAATAGATGATGACGTTCCGGCAAAAAATAAGATCAAACGGTCCCACCATGGGCCACTCTCCCATTAGATTTAATTGGTTGAAACTAATGAGTTTCTGAAGTGCCGGTTTTACTCTTACTTTACTTTGGTTGGCTCCCTTTCCCTTCATAAACCAGCGGTTTAGTCTCTCTTCTGAAAGACCGGACACCCGATCTTCGTTATAGACGCCCTGACTGGCTGTCGCCAACACCTGAGTGTCCAAATCGGTCGCCAGAATCTTTGCGTTCCAGTCCTCGGGCAAATTCTCCAGAAGCGTCATTGCAATGGAGTAAGGTTCCTCACCCGTTGAGCATCCCGCAGACCAAACTCGTACCTGTCTGCTGGCTGCATTTCTACGTAGAATTTCAGGTAAAAGTGTTTCCTTTAAAAATTCAAAATGGTGGTTTTCTCTGAAAAAGGCAGTCAGGTTGGTGGTGATTGCATTGATAAACTCAGTAAATTCAGAATCTGGATTCGTCTGCAACAATGCGCCGTACTCACGAAAGTTGCTCAAACCCAATGTCCTCAACCGCTTGGACAAACGGGAATAGAACATGTCGAACTTGTCATCTGAGACAATAATCCCAGAATACTCATTTGACAGCTTTCGCAGTACATCGAAATCTTCCCAGGTAAATTCAAATTCCCGCGATTTCTGAACCGCAGTTCTTTGCTCCGTATTTCTCACCGCGTTAGCCATGAAGACCCTCTAGGTATGTAAACGATCATTGAATAAGTAAATCTTCCGCAACACCCACTAATCGAGCGGCATCAATAAAATTCTGAGACGGCGTGTTTATGGTGAAGTCCTTATGCAGTTGATTCGCCTCCCGTGCCGCCGCCACCAAGACCTGAAGTGTTGATGTATCAATACTATCTACTTGAGATCCATCAAGTTCAATCGCATCGTTATTATCCATAAGATGAATAATCTTTTTAGTGAGGTCAGCCACACCTTGCATATTATTGGTTTTCTGTAAGATGACTTTTTCCAGTCTCTCGGGTACCAGTGCGGATTCCATAAGCACTCCCTCAACCGCAGCTATTTCGTCCGAAATTCCGGTGCTTTCATCTACCGGCGATTCGGCATCTAACTGTTGCTGGGTCGGTTCCGATTCATCTTTTGCCATCGGCGGATCCTGATCATTCACTTTCTCTGTTTTGTCTTTTTCTGCCATTACCTAATCCTTACCCGTATTGCAGCACAGTAGTTTTACCTACTCCGCCGATCCAGCTAATTTCTGCAATTGTTTCCACTCAACTAATATCGTCCAGCACCGTAAATTCTTCCGGATTCAATAATTTATCCGCATCCAGCAACATGATCATCTGCTTACCCATCACCATGCCCTTCATATATCGAGTATCAATACCCGCGCCCAGATCAGGCGCTTTTTTTATTGTTTCCGGTTTGACATCCAGGACATCTGAAACACCATCGGCGACAATTCCCATAACCCGTTCATCCCCATCGCCATCACCCAGCACCGAAAGTACGATCACCACCGTTACCGGCGTATATTCAACAGTCTCCATACCAAACCGTTCACGCAAGTCGACGATGGGAACTAGCGTACCTCGTAAATCCAGAACGCCTCGAATAAATGGCGGCGTATTGGGAATTTCCCGAACCGGTTCCCAGCCTTTGATTTCCCTAACTTTCAGAATGTCGATGCCATACGCTTCACCGGCCAGTTCGAAGGTCATGTATTGGTTGTTTGTTCCAGCGGTTACGTCGGTTTCCGCAGACGCTTGCATTGCTTGTGTCACTTTAGAAATCTTCCCACTCATCGTTATCAACATCCCCTGCCGAAAATTCAGCTCTTGGCGCTGGCGGGGGTACCGGTTGTTGTGTTCGAGGTGCAGCAGCGACTGTCTTCACTGCTGGACTGCTTGCCACACTCACAGCAGGCTCAGGTGCAGAATGGCTACCAGCCACTTTGAAAAAGGCCATCAGTTGCACCATACTTTTTGATTGGTCACTCATGGACACGCTGGCAGCTGATGCCTGCTCAGCCAATGCTGCATTTTGCTGAGTAATTTCATCCATCTGCGATACCGCCTGATTGACTTGTTCAATGCCGGATGATTGCTCGGCACTGGCAGCTGCAATTTCGGCAACGATGTCGCCGACCTTCTTCACGCTTTGGACAATATCCTGTAGGGTCTTACCTGACTCATTCACCAATTCGGATCCTGAGCGTACTTTGTCCACACTGGTCTGAATCAACTCTTTACTCTCCTTGGCAGCCACTGCACAGCGTTGAGCTAGATTCCTCACTTCCGAAGCAACGACTGAAAAGCCTCGGCCTTGTTCCCCAGCCCGGGCAGCTTCCACCGAGGCATTCAACGCCAGCAAATTGGTCTGGAATGCGATTTCATCAATAACGCTGATTATTTCAGCAATTTTAGTGCTGCTCACACTAATCTCTTCCATTGCCTGAATCGCCTGGCTCACCACCTGACCGCCTTTCTCCGCCATCTGGCCCGCTGATGTGGCAATCTTATCGGCCTGCTGGGCGTTATCGGCGTTGTTCTTCACGGTACTGGTAAGCTCTTCCATACTAGCAGCGGTTTGTTCCAAACTGGATGCCTGCTCTTCGGCGCGCTGAGATAGATTATTGTTACCCGATGCAATCTCTTCTGAGGAATTGTTTATAAAATCCGCGGCATCTCTAATTTGGCCAAAAACACTACCGATTTTCTCCTGTGTCGCATTGATAGCGCTTTTTGCTTCGCCGTAGCTTCCTTGATACCCTTTCTCCACCGATTGGGTCAGATCACCTCCGGCCATACCGCCAATCACTCGGTTAATATCGGAAAATACGGTGTCAACGGTTTCAGCAAGATCGTTTATACCAACGCTTAAGGTCCGAAAGAAACCCTCTTTATCCTCAAGCGAAACTCTATCCCCCAAACTGCCGGATTTGACGCCTTCGACAATCATGGCAATCTCCTTTTCGATTTTCACCTCATTGGTTCGATCCAACCACTCCACGACGGTGCCTATACGCTCTCCTGTTTCATTAGCCACGGGATTGGCGGAAAAATCAAGAGTGTGACCACCGAGGTTCAAACTGGCCTTGAAAGTTCCTGTTAACTTATCAAGCATCCCCCGCTGGTGTGCTGGATTCTTATGGAACACATCGATATTTGCGCCTAACAGGGTATCGATATTGAAGTCAGGCAAGTCTTTGCGGATATCATCTTGAGCCTCTTTGAACAAATCTAAAACCGAGTCGTTCATGTAGATGATGTTGTAGTCCGGATCGGCGACCATCACGCCAGAGTTGACTGTATCCAGCGCCTGTTTAATGCGCATGGAATCAGCGGCAACCTGACGGGAGCTGGCGAGTTCGGCATTCATTTGTACTTGCACCTTTTGCAGTCCCCGGCGTAAATCGCTCATTTCATCTTCCCCACCGAGATCCATATCATTTTGGAAATGACCTTCGGAAATCTTAGAGAGATGGGCAGTAACTTCTGACAATGTTCGGTTAATCTCGCGGATAGTCCTAAAAAACAACCCCAACG
>JAZGGE010000301.1:0-2623 GCA_036480195.1 Methylococcales bacterium | reverse complement strand
GAATTTTGGGTACGAAGTGCGACATGGGTATTGCTACCATAAAGTCCATTGAGGACTATCCAGCCAAGCAGTTCTGTTAAATACCGGGCTTTCGCTAACGGTGGGGATGAATGCAAATGATCCAGATGAACTGCCCAGCGGGTTGCCCCGCTCGCCTGTTTTGTTTCCGTCAGATGAAGTTCCTGTTGATGAGCTCTATTGTTGTTATAGGGGTTTACGATTTCTACTTTCCCTGGTTTTTTTTCCAGTAACGCTTGTAGTTTTCGCCCCAGCAGCTTGATTTCATGGTTGTTGGGTTGATGGCTTTCCGTGTGCTTCCCAGCGAAGCGGTTGAGTAGTTGGTAGCCATCAATGAGCTCTTGGGCAATCAAGTTGCGTTCTGCAAAAAATTTCTCAATGCCTCCCAGTTTTCTGCCATCTAATTCAGCGATTTTTTCGGCAGCCCAGCCCCATTTCGTTATCATTTTTTGTAGCGCTTCACGGCGGTGCTGCTGCCGGGGGGCTACTGACTCTCTACTCAATAATTCATTGATATTAATGTAAAAACATTCCCTGGCAAGGTCTAGTCGTCGATTAGCCTCCATGGATAATAAGTAGTGCTCAACCTTTTCATACATCAAAATATAAGGATCAAGGTCATCAGGATTGAATTGGCCGCTGTAGACCGCTTCTTTAAGTTCCAGACTCAACCATTTGGTCCGTGGATATTCAGTGGCATAGGCTTCCATCAATAGCAGTTTGAGGAGAGATTTGTGGGGATCTTTAAACGCTTTGTAAAGATGCCATAGGGAGGCTCCCAAAAATTCCTCAGCAGGCACCTTTTCCAGACCACCGAAATCAATCACTTCATCTTCATCAATAAAACGTTGGGCAAGCAGATGTTTTGTATATATGGAATAGGTTGTATCTTGATGGGACGGTACCAGCCACCAAAGGGGAATACGCCCAGCGATGTAGAGTCCAGTGCGATAAAATTCCTCCAATAGCAAGTGGTGTTGTGTACTGCCACAGCTTTCTTCGGAAATAGCACTACCTTTACCATGACGAAATTCATCAACATTGATGAAGAAGAAGTGGGCTTCCAGTGTCAGAGTGCTTGCCCATTTTTCAATGGCATTCATTTTCTGTTGGAGTTCATCGAGTTCGTTCCTCGACAAGTTTCCTTGATGGCATAACCAAATGTCGAGGTCGCTTTTCTTGGAATAAGCAATACTGCCAACACTACCCATTAGATAAAGTCCATGAATGGGGTGGTTTTTTAAGCGTCTTTTTTTGTAATCGAAACTTTTGGAGAGCGTTGCTGCTTTAGACAGGGTACGCTTTCCTGGCATATAGTCGGGGATTCCAGCCGGAGTTTTCGATGAGATAAAACCGGGAAGCGCCGGATGATTTAAATGAAATATGAGGGGTAATAGTTCCAGAAAGGCACGTTGACGAGGTTGTAGGAATTCCTGAACCCGCTGTAGCCGCTGCTTGTGCAAGTGTTGGAAGCGTCGTTTAACCGTCAGGAGGTCTTTTCTACCTATTTCACTGCCGGGAGAGCCTAGGTTTATTGAATATAAAGGTTTTATGAGTGTTTGATCGTGGCGAATTAAGAAAACAGGGCAGCTGTATCCAATTCTAGATCATTTTCCAATTTTTTTAGTAATTTCTCCGGATCATCCCCTTTTTGCCATTCGGTGGCACTAAATTTTAACGTGCAGCCAGGGGAAATAGAGGCGAGTGCTGTTCTGCTGCTTGCCAGTTTCGGTGCCAGTTCTTTTGCGTCTTCGTGGCATGTTTCGGGTAAGATGACGATAAAGGTTTGGTCGTCTAACATGCCGATTTGGTCGGCCCACCGTAGCTGGTCTTTAAGATCCTGGCTCAGTGACAGGACGATCTCATTTTTTTGCTCAGAGCCTGATGGGGGGATTTCCAAGGTCAAACGCAGTAACGACAGAGGATTGTCATAACGGCGGCTGCGGCTAACCTGTACGTTCAGCGCTTGCATTAGCGACAGTTTGTTCAGAATACCTTCGGCTAAATTCTGGTTTTCCATTAACTGGAGATTTGCGATCAGATCGTCTTTTTCTTTCTCCAGTTCGATGATCTGGGTAATGTCTTTCAAAAAGTGAATTTCAAAACCGGAAGCTTCAGACGCCATTGTCTCCCGTTGTAGCCAATTGGCCTGACCGTTGGTGTCGGTTAAACAAAGTTGTTCCGCATTCTCGAACAAAGGGGCATGCGGAGTATCTAAAGCCTGTTCAGCGGTTAGGTCGATTACAGAATGGGTCAGGCTGGAGAAGGATCGGTTAAAGTATTTATTCGCCCATTTGATGCAGCCTTCTTCGAAAATAAGGACACAAAAAGGTACAGAGTCCAAAACACTTGCTGTCGTACTAAAGTCCAGGGGGTCAGGTACAGCGTTTCCATTCATCAGCTTCTCGGTGCCTTATGTTGGCTAAAAAAATAGTTTAGTCATTATAAGTATGGAAGTATTTTAGAAAAAATTCAATGGTTAGCCTCTTCCAATGTGAAATGAGCCTGAAGAGGGGGGTTATTTCCAACGTGAAATGAGCCTGAAATAGCGTTTAGATTTGTTCATGATGGGAGGATGAAAACCCACATGAACGACACCCAACTA
>JAZGGE010000300.1:0-3499 GCA_036480195.1 Methylococcales bacterium | reverse complement strand
TCCAGGCTTAGCTTACAAGTAGCATCAAGTCATGCATTGGGCGCAGGATAAGCATTTTTCCGAAATTGAGTGCGATCAATGCAAAAATCGGCGATATATCAAATCCTGATATGGATGGAATAATTTTCCGGAAGATCCGCAGAAAAGGCTCTGTCAGGCTATACAACAGTGAAACAACAGGGTTGTATCCCCCAGGGCTTATCCAACTAATTATCACCGAAATTAATATGGCAAAAATATAAATATTAATGAGCTGTGCAATAAGCTCAGCCACAGACCAGATTAGTAGGGGAAGTGGGCCCATAACGGCGCCTTGCAGCTGAAAAAGAACATAACCTGTTACCATCTGCAGTAACACCATGAGTACGATAGATGCTGTATCAATTCTACCGATAGAAGGGATTATTCTGCGCAATGGCCGGAGAAGTGGGTGGGTCACTTTTACTAAAAACTGGGAAACGGGATTTCGAAAATCTGCATTGACCCATTGAAATAAAAAACGCAGCATTACCACCATTATATATAGACCCAACAGTGTGTCGACCAAAAACACCAGTGGTTCACCCAGATATGAAGATCCCATTATTTATCTCCTATTTTAATTGATAATTCTATAGACCTATCTCGAGCGGCGTTAACTGCCTTGGAAACAGCAGATCTAAAGCCTTCTTGCTCGAAGATCTGTAATGCGCGTTCTGTTGTCCCGCCAGGCGAGGTTACCCGTTGCCTAAGCTCCGCCGGTCCTTCTGTGGCTTCAAGAGCTAGTTTTGCTGCCCCATACGCCGTTTGCTGAACTAACAATCGTGCCGTTTGTTCCTCGAGCCCCATATCCTTTGCGACATTTTCCATAGCTTCCATCAGCAGAAAAAAGTAAGCCGGCCCACTGCCTGACAACGCAGTGACCGAATCGAGATCAGATTCATCATGCACCCACACGGTTAATCCCACCGCTCGCATTATGGTTTCCGCTATATCTCGCTGTTCTTCGTTTGCTGTCGCGCTTGCATACAATGCGGTAGCACCGCTTTGTACTAGAGCAGGCGTGTTCGGCATGCATCTTACAATAGCAGTCGGTTTACCCAGCCATTTTTCGAAATCCTGGATTCGGATCCCTGCGGCAATGGAGATCATTAATGGCCCATTTTTATGAAGCGAACTGGCAACAACCTCCACCACACTCCGTAATATTTGTGGCTTTACTGCGTAAACCAAAATATCAACTTCCTGCACAAGCGCTGGAGTATCCGATGTTGTGTTTATATTAAATCGTTCTTTTAACGAATCCAGCTTTCCTTGATCTATGTCGGAAACCCATAGCTTCTCATGCTCATAGCCTTCTGCGATTAACCCGGAAATAAGACTTCCAGCCATATTTCCACCACCGATAAACCCTATTTGCTGGTGTTTCATTTGTTTTTATCCTGACATCAATGTGAACAAAGTAATCCTGGAAAGCGATTACTCTTTCCGGCAATCCGCACCTGAGCGTTCTTTAACCGCTGAAAGACACTTCAACTGTTCCTCAACTTTTTTGTGGATTCCACTGAATCCACCGTTGCTCATAAACACCAGACTATCTCCCGGCATTGCCATCTGTGCGATTCTATCAATAATTTCATCGATGGAGTCGAGAATAACTAAGTTGCTGTACTGTTCAGCAAGCTTTTCGATGCTCCATGATACGTTTTGAGGCTTATAGATAATAGCGGTATCGGCAGCAGCTAAAGACTGTCCAAGGATATCTTGATGAAACCCCAGTCGCATGGTATTGGATCTAGGCTCCACAATAGCCACAATGCGGCTATCACCTACTTTCCCCCTCAGGCCTTCCAATGTCTTTTGTATCGCCGTAGGATGGTGGGCAAAATCATCATAGATGATAACTCCGTTAGTCTCTGACTGTATCTCCATGCGGCGTTTAACATTTTCAAAGCGACTGAGCGAACCAATGGCTTCCTCTGGCTGAATACCAACATGGTGGGCTGCGGCAATAGCAGCCAACCCATTACTAACATTGTGTTCCCCAGTGAGTTGCCATTGCACCGATCCTTTGTCGATTCCATGTAAGCGTACTTTGAATTGGCTCGAAGCCGTATTTTCACTGATGGCAAGCCAATCAGATTCGATGTCATTGGGTTCGGATGAAATAGTTTCGATCGGTGTCCAGCACCCCATATCCAAGACATCCGCTAGCTGAGTATCACTTCCCGGCGCAATCAATAATCCCGAAGAAGGTACCATTCTTATTAGATGGTGAAACTGTAATTTAATTGCATCTATATCGGGAAAAATATCTGCATGATCGAACTCAAGATTGTTCAAGATTGCTGTTTTTGGCCTGTAATGCACAAACTTCGACCGCTTATCAAAAAAAGCGGTATCGTACTCGTCTGCTTCGATAACAAAATATTTTCCACCGCCTATCCTGGCGGATATTCCAAAATTCTTGGGAACCCCCCCAATCAGAAAACCAGGATTCATACCGGCTTGATCCAAAATCCAGGCAAGCATAGCCGATGTTGTCGTTTTACCATGAGTACCTGAAACAGCAAGCACCCACCGATCTTTTAATACATGTTCATACAACCATTGTGGCCCTGATGTATACGCAAGTCCTTTATCCAATACCGCTTCAATTTCCGGATTTCCTCTTGAAATGGCATTTCCCACTACAATTAAATCTGGTTCATCTGACAGATTTGCAGATGTATAGCCGCTCATAAGCGTAATACCTGCCTCTGTTAACTGAGTACTCATGGGTGGATAGACATTTACATCGGAACCCGTCACTTCGTATCCCAGCTGCTTGGCTAACACCGCGAGGCCACCCATAAAGGTTCCACAAACACCCAAAATATGAATTTTCAATCCAAACACCTTGTAGACATTTATATCGGAACGTAAATTTTATATCATTCCCGTTGCTTAGGAATGGGAAATAAATAAATTGTACATTATGACGCAGTATTTTTGTTTGTTTTCATTCGTATAGCAACGGGCGCATAGCTGGCTACGTAACTGCAGAACACCCGATCTCACGGAAATTGTTTTGATACCTTCGTAGGAGAGAAGTCGTTATTTTAGGCTCAAAACAAAATCCCATGAATTTCTATAACCTTTTGATTCACCGTGATGAGATCAGGTAACCTGACCTTAAAGGCAAAACTTGAACAGGTGGCGGCAACGGATGTACTGGTAATAGTGTTAGGTGAAATCGAAGAATGCCGAAGAATGGCCTAAGAATTAGGTCAGTTCCCGAACTGGGAACCTGACCGGAACCAGAATCTATAAAACACAGCGATTCGTGACCACGAACCTGACTCCTGTGTCCAGCCCTCCGCAAAAATCTACCCAATCAAAACGAACATTCTTAATCGCGAAAGGTATAGACTATCGAAACCCTACAAAGACTTAACAAGATGTGGAGAAAATATGACGGAAACAATGATTAGAGCCGGAACTTTCATCGGCGTTTTTCTTGTTATGGCGCTTTGGGAAG
>JAZGGE010000299.1:0-3423 GCA_036480195.1 Methylococcales bacterium | reverse complement strand
TAGCACCGCAGGTAACTGGGGATATATCGAATTCGATTGGAACGAGTCAACAAGCACACTGACCGTGCTCTCGGCCAAGATCCAGAGATTTACTGGCCAGCCCATTACTTTTACACCTTCTGCCGGTACAGCGAATTAATCGCTTAGCGATGCTCAACGTAGTCAGGTTTTTAGTACCAAATCAGAGACACCCAAAAGGTTTAATTATGACAATCCGACTACTTTGTTTAGCAGCTTCATTCATTGCCTCCTCTCCCTTGTCTGCTGTAACTTTCAACGTCACACCGACCAGCGATTGGCCCGAAATGCTCAATGGCCCAGGCTTCCTCCAACCAGGAGACAAAATAGTTTTTGGCCCCGGCACCTACGATATCGGCCA
This sequence comes from Methylococcales bacterium, assembly GCA_036480195.1. Lineage (GTDB taxonomy): Bacteria > Pseudomonadota > Gammaproteobacteria > Methylococcales > JAZGGE01 > JAZGGE01. The sequence goes on along the minus strand of JAZGGE010000299.1, from coordinate 3,044 downwards.
ACGGAAACTCATTATAAAGTACCGAGGTACGGCTACTAATCCAATCACACTGAGCGCTGCGGATGGCGCAAATATTGTCTTCACACGGGACGGACAGCAAAATGTCATTAATCTGCTCGGTGCACAACATCTAAAAATAAAAGAACTAGAAATTACTGGAGGTGACAGGGGGATCGCTATAGGTAACGATGGTCATATTGATTCCAAGTTTATCACCCTGGATGGAAACCACATCCATCATACGGGCGATGCGGCTGTGACCGCAAATAACGTGAATACCAAGTATGAGGGGATGCATTTTATCGGTAACCATATCCACGATACCGGTGGACACGGCGAGGGTTTCTATGTCGGTTGCAATGACAACAAGTGCCAGTTTTTTAATGGCATTATAGAAAAGAATTACATCCACGACTTGAATGATCTACGAAATGGTATATATCAAGGTGACGGTATCGAAATCAAGCACGGAAGCTACAACAATATCATTCGTGATAATGTCATCCATGATACCAATTACCCTGCTATCACAGTATATGGCGTTGAGGGACAAGGTGGGCGCAACGTCATTGAACGCAATGTTATGTGGGATATAGATAACCATGGCATTCAGGTAGCTGCCGACGCCAACGTAAGAAACAATATTATATTTAGTTCTCTATATGATGGAATCCACATCCAGAATCATCAGGCGGCAGTCCCAGGCAACCTCACCATTGTTAACAATACCATTCGGAGCAATGTCGGCAATAACCCAAAGACCTCCTATATCAGTGGACACGCAATTCGTATCACTAATCCCAATGGAGGAACCTATAGTGGACCCATTCTGCTCGCTAATAACGCGTTATACCCAGAAGGATCAGAGCAGGCCATTCATACCTATTTAGCCCCACCTGGAATAACTTCCATAAATAACGTGGGCACAGGAATAGCACCTGAACTGCCATTCGATTCAACAGGGAACTTAATCGACGATTTCGTTGACTTTCTGAATAAAAATGCATTTCCGACAGTGGGTTCCAGCTTGATTGGTGCAGCTAACACCAGCTTCCAACCCAACAACGATTTCAATACGACTTCCCGTAGCGGATCAAATGATGTTGGAGCCTATGCATATAGGGCGGGCGGAAATACTGGTTGGCAGATTGGTCCCAAATTTAAAGAATTTCCGGCGATAAACTGACTGGAGCCGGTATAGGAAATATATTGCCCTTCTTACCCATCATCCCTTGCGGCTCTTGTCTTCTACTAAATATAATCTAAATAGGCAGCAGCATCGTTTGTCCTTTTCCTATTGCCCATTTCCCAATTCGGTTTCCGTCATTGAGTCCTTCTCATAACCCGGAAAAGTGCGGAAGGATTTCTATCCATTTCCTCCATACCCTCAAAGGTCGCCGCTGCCGAATGGGATACCTTGTTTTTCTTCTGTGGAGTGTTGCTGTATGTAAGTGGTCTCGGTTTCATCGGGTACTTGGCGCTACTTTCAGAGGTGATGTATTTGCAGTGGGGCGCAACCGAAGCGAATATCTTCATTGGAGTATTGTCAGCTGTTATCGATAATATTCCAGTAATGTTTGCTGTTTTGAGCATGGAACCGGAAATGTCTACCGGGCAATGGTTATTGGTGACTCTTACTGCGGGTGTCAGCGGCAGTCTGGTGTCTATTGGTTCAGCAGCGGGTATCGCACTGATGGGGCAGGCGCGCTGCCCAGCAGTACTACGTCCTCACTGAACTTGATTGATCACCAATTCGAACCGTTGGGTTTCGGGTTTTACCTTAACCGGACTCAAAGTGTTATAGAAATCCCCTGGTTTGGCAAAGGGTTCACCGGAAAAAGAAACACGAGCCGTAACTTCTACTTCCTCAGCTAACGAGAGTTTAGCAGCAGGAGTCATAGCCATCTCGTCATTCAGTACAACTTCTTTGGGAAGATCACTCACCTTAAGCCGACTGGCAGCAAGAGGCATTCGCCCCCCCACAGGGCGGGCAAACAGAAATACAACCTGATCGCCTTTTACTTTTGCTCTTAATTCCGGAGTAATATCAACTCGTACCACGAGTTCTGCCTTTCCGATTCCCTGATCTGCATCAGCGCTCTGTGCAACCACTCCATTACCCACTCCCAATTTCTCATTGGCCTTGGCAATAGCAGGATTTAAGAATTGATCCACCTGCGTTTTATCCGCTTTTTGTAAAGCTTTGTTCCAATTGTCGGCAGCTATTTGGTAGTCACCCTGCTTGAACGCATTCAAACCCACTATAGTTAAAGCTGTTGGCTCCAGGGGGTCACTGGCAAGCGCCTTTTCCACCAGCCCCTGTACATCACTGGTGTACTGCTCGTTAGCGCCCAAATAGCGTGCTTGCGCATAGGCTCCCATAAGTCCCGAATACATCGGATCACTTTCAGGGATCAGTTTTTGCAACCGGCTAAAAGCTTCATTGGCTTGTTCATGGCGACCAAGACGAAGATAGGTATAGGCAAGCAGTGACCAACCCTGAACATCGCCAGGATTATTGGCCAATTTGTCTTCCAGTTTCTGGATAACTTCCTCCATCCCTGCCTCGGCCTGAGTATGTTGCGCCGGTGATTCCTGCTGCTGAGTTTGAGGGTTGGCCAACGCAAGAGCCAAATCATCACTTCTGCCCAAATACCCATATGCAGCGAGGCTGGATATAGCTATGATAATACCCATGACTGATGCCGTAATCCAATGCCGTGACTTGGCGCCTGAACCATCATTCGGAGTCTCACCGCCTTCCGGTACATCAGCCAGCAGGTTTTTTTGTAGCTCAAGTTTAAATTCATCAAACTCCGGCATTTCAATATTGCCGGTTTTCTGTTCCGTTTCCAACTCAGCCAGTCGCTGCTGATAAACTTCAATATTACTTTGGATTCGCCCTGGCCCGTTGATATTCAACGCATTCGATGACTTCGAAAAAAGAGGCCAAAACAAAAATAATGCGGCTAAAACAATGAGAACTAAAAATGCAATCCATAAAAATGTCACTTGCCGTCACCGTTTTGTTTTTGTTGTAGTAA
>JAZGGE010000298.1:0-3069 GCA_036480195.1 Methylococcales bacterium | reverse complement strand
AGATCGCGGCTAAAGCCCCTCCTACGGAGAGAAGTCGTTATTTTAGGCTCAGAACAAAATCCCATGAATTTCTATAACCTTTTGATTCACCGTGATGAGATCAGGTAGCCTGAAGTTTATTCAAAGCAGCAAAACTAAAATGGGTGCGGGTGGAACAGGGTTGGGTCTAGCGATCAGCAAAGAAATAGTCGAGCGACACGGTGGTCGAATATGGGCTGAGAATTCGTCTGAGGGCGGTGCAGTTTTTGGTTTTACTATTCCCGTAAATTACACGGGATTTTCTGCTTGAACAATATCTGGATCCGCCATGTGAGCTGGTGAGCTCACGGATCTAGGTGATCGTTAACCCAATTCCCGATGGCGAACCATAACTTGGTAGTGGGTTGTTCTGAAATGTGCCGCGAGACTTTCTGCCAAGTATACAGACCGGTGTTGCCCACCCGTACAACCTATTGCGACAGTTAGATAACTGCGGTTCTCTGCTTCAAAGTGAGGCGCCCAGCGGTGTATAAATCCCTTAATATCCTGACAGTATTTTTTGACTTCAGGTACGGTGCCGAGAAATTCTGCAACCGGTTGATCTCTACCTGTAAGAGGACGTAAAGTGGCTTCCCAGTGAGGGTTAGGTAAGCAGCGTACGTCGTATATAAAGTCGGCGTCTAAAGGGATACCATGTTTAAAGCCAAAAGATTCGAAAAATAAAGAAAGGATATGGTCTTTTTTTTCGCCAATCCGGACTCGGATTATTTCCCGTAATTGGTGGATATTGGTATGGGTTGTATCAATTAAAAGAGTAGCGCTAGCCGCAACGGGTTCCAGCAGTTTCTGCTCGAGTTGAATGGCTTCAAGTAACGAGTGGTCACTGTCTGTTAATGGGTGTTTGCGGCGTGTTTCACTAAAGCGTTTTATCAGGGCGTCATGATCCGACTGGAGGAACAGAATTTCTTTTTGAACACCATGGGTTTCAATCTGGTTAAGAGTTTCCGCAAAATTTAGGAGCCCCTCACTTTGGTTACGTGAATCAATGCTGATAGCCGCTTTGGTAAAGGAACCCAAGTTTGAACGACTAAGTTGTTTGGCAAAAGCCCCTATCAATGTGACAGGCAGGTTATCAACACAATAAAAGCCACAATCTTCCAGAGTACTTAATGCGATACTTTTACCTGATCCGGAAAATCCACTGACTATAACGAGTTTCATCTGATGGGAGGAGAGACAACCATGTTTTAATGCCCTCGCTACCTGTGATGAGTCAGTTTTTCTTTTTGTTTCTTTAGTTGTCGGTCAAGTTTATCGACTAAACCGTCAATAGCTGTGTACATGTCTTCCTGGTGATCTTCCGCAAATATATTGGCGCCACCGAAGTGTACAGTTGCTTCTGCTTTTTGCTGAAGTTTTTCTACAGTCAAAATGACATGGATTTGAGTGAGTTGGCTGAAATGTCGTTCGAGCTTCGAAAATTTGGATTCTATGTACTGTTTTAGCGCGTCAGTGATATCTAAATGGTGTCCTGTTATGCTGATTTGCATGGGCAACTATCCTGTTAATTTTATCTATTTACGAAGTGTATAGAATTGAACTCTATATCTGGCGTGTATTATATTACGCGTTTTCTTTCGTGAGATGGGAGAATTGAGAGATTCTCGCGATATTTTGCCACAGTTCTTCGGGCAACGTTGATTCCTTTCTCTTTTAAAAGGATAGAAATTTTGGAATCACTTAGTGGTTTGGCTGGGGATTCATGGTCCACCAGTTCTTTGATGAAGGCCCTGATAGCAGTCGATGAGCAAGCACCTCCAGTAGTTGTGGAAACATGGCTGGAGAAAAAGAATTTGAATTCATAAATTCCATTCGGTGTATGCATATACTTTTGGGTGGTCACGCGAGAAATAGTCGATTCGTGCATTTCGACTGCTTCTGCAATTTCCCTCAGCACCAAAGGCTTCATTGCAATATCGCCATGATCGAGAAAACCTTGCTGATGTTCAACAATGCACTTCGCGACCTTCAGTAGTGTTTCGCTACGGCTTTGCAAACTTTTGAGAAACCATCGCGCTTCTTGTAGATGGTTTTTCATGGTGGTGTTGTCAGCACTATTGTCTGCAGATTTTACCAGCCCTGAATAAAAAGGATTGACCCGTAATTTAGGGGCGATGTCCGGGTTTAGTGTGACTCGCCAGATGCCATTTTTTTTACTAACAAAAACATCTGGAATGACATATTCGGAGGCTGTGGTTTCAATGCGAGTGCCCGGTCGGGGGTCGAGCGTGCGAATCAGCGCAATCACCTCATTCAGCTCTTCGTCAGAGACATCAAGCATTCGCTTTAACCGTGACTGGTTTTGTGATGCCAAACAGTCAAGATACTGAGTGACAAGTTCAATTGCTGTCCCTTTCCATTTCGTGTCGTCAGGAAGTTGGTTCAGCTGGATACGGAGGCAATCAGCCAAGTCGGTCCCTGCTATACCGGCAGGATCAAAATTTTGTATTTGATGGAGAACCGCAACAACTTCATCGAGATCCAACTCTTCAATTTGCTCAATCAAGCCACTATGGATTTCGTCAACGGACATACCCAAAAGGCCGTCAACATTGATTGCGTCTATAATTGCGGTAGCTATAGCGCGATCCTGTTCACTAAAGTGTGCAAGTTCCATCTGCCAGATAAGATGGTCATGGAGCGTGGTGGCAGCACTGCGTTGTGGTTCGAAGAAATCTTCTTGTGATCCAGAAAGCGTTGGGCTAACATTATCGTAGACATCATCCCAAGTTGTATCTACCGGAAGTTCTTCCGGCATTTCAGTCTGTGACCCCTCGCTGGTAATATTATCCGGGTTTTTTTCTGTCGCTTGTGTGTTTGGATTCTCTTCGTTATTTTGGTCTTTTTCAGCCGGTGCGGTTTCGTTATCATCTGCTTCCAGCATCATATTGGATTCTAGTGCTTCCTGAATCTCTTGCTGGAGATCGAGTGATGATAGCTGCAGAAGGCGTATTGCCTGCTGTAGCTGTGGGGTCATCGTCAGGTGTTGTCCAAGTTTGAGCTGAAGGGTTTGTTTCATTGACCGTTGCT
>JAZGGE010000297.1:0-4082 GCA_036480195.1 Methylococcales bacterium | reverse complement strand
CAGATATAACTTTGCAACGATCGGTAATACAAATATGACAGCAAATGCCTTAGCTATTCACGACTTCGCTATGTTGGACGACACAGATTGTGATAGAAGGATTATCGCGGCCAAGGAAAAATTGGGTACCCGTCTGGCCATTCTGGGTCATCACTATCAACGGGATGAAGTATTCCGCCATGCGGATTTTAGCGGAGACTCTTTAAAACTTTCCAGACAGGCAACCCAATCGGAAGCAGAATTTATTGTATTCTGCGGTGTCCATTTCATGGCGGAAGTTGCCGATGTGCTTTCCCGGCCCGAACAGATCATTCTTCTTCCTGATCTCGCCGCAGGCTGCTCTATGGCCGATATGGCCAATCGGCACAAGGTAGAGGCGTGTTGGAACGAGCTCAACACAGTACTGGATGCGGAAAACCAAGTGACTCCCGTCACCTATATTAACTCCGCAGCCGACTTAAAAGCTTTTTGCGGGCGTCATAACGGAATCGTTTGTACCTCAAGTAACGCAAAAAAAATTCTGGATTGGAGCTTTTCAAAAAGAGAAAAAGTGCTGTTCTTTCCCGATCAGCATCTCGGTCGTAATACTGGGTTCCGGATGGGCATTCCTCTGGAAGAGATGGTGGTCTGGGATTTTGATAAACCCATGGGTGGACTAATGGAAGAGCAAATTCTAGCAGCCAGAATTATCCTATGGAAAGGTTTTTGTTCTGTTCACCAAATGTTTCACCCCCAGCAGATTGATAATTTTCTTGAGCGCCACCCCGAAACCAAGGTAATTGCCCATCCCGAGGCTAGTTTTGAAGTCTGTCAGAAGGCAGATTATGTGGGATCCACAGAAAATATACTGAAAATTGTCCAGGAAGCCGAACCCAATACCCGTTGGTTGGTTGCGACGGAACTGAATTTAGTTAATCGTCTTCATGACGAAGTGAAAGCCGATGGCAAAAATGTCCACTTCATGTCTCCTACGGTTTCTATGTGTTCGACAATGTTCCGAACCGATCCCCAGCACTTATTGTGGGTGCTGGAAAACCTGGTCTCTGGAAATGTAGTTAATCAGATTACTGTGCCAAAGGAAGATGCCTGTTTCGCTAAGCTCGCACTTAATAATATGTTGCAAGTGGTCTAAGGCAACCCGCAATAAATAACCCCCATCTTGCTTGTCTTTTTGTCTGTCTTCAGCGTTGCAACTTCGGTTACATAGCTTGCTATGTGCCCTGCGTTGCGCCTTGAAGACAAACTAAAATCCGGCGCAATAATGTCCACGTTATTTGTTTTCCATTCCTTAATCTTTTGGTGGTACATAGCCATCCGGCACTTCTCCACCGTCGCCAAACAGAAACTTTTCTCGTTCCATTTCCAATAATTTTTTTGCCTTGGGTTCAAATGGGGTTAGATGATTTTCATTGATAATCATAGTCTGCATATTTACCCATTCTTGCCACGCCTGTTTGGAAACGGTGTTATAGATCTTTTGGCCTTCGTTACCTGGGAAAGGGGGGGAATCCAGCCCTTCTGCTTCTTCGCCCAGTCTGGCGCAATTAACCATCCTCGTCATTACAATTCCTCACTATCTACTTTCATAAAACTGCTAATTATATACCTCTCGCGCTCAAGAATACCCATTTTAGCGCGCATCTTTTCGCGAAGAGCGTCGTTGTAGACCCTTGAAAGGGATGACTCTTCCTGCCCTTCTATGCCTAGTTCTTCATGAAATTCTATCCCCTCAAAACGGGCATTCTTGAACGCGAAAGGTACACTCTTTACATTACAGATCCTCTCATAAGAATCGTAACGCACTGATAGTGCTTTGGTAGGGCTATTTCGTTGTTTGGTTCTGAACTAACTCCGTTTCTTCTAGACCCCTTCTCGTCCTTTCCTTTCACAGAGGTTGATAATTTCGAAAAACTCGATATTCTGTCCGGCGTTTATGTCATAATCTTAAGATATTGAGTGAGGTAAAACCTATTATACTTCGCACGGTTACGGTTGTGGAATTTATAGCGAGTTGATTTTTGTCGAGAGCAAGGCGCTGAAACAGGCGCATAGCAAGCTATGTAACTGTTTCAGCGCCGCAGCTATCGGCATAAAATAAGCCGCTAGAAATCCGCAACTGTGGCTGTGCGGAGTATATTATTGCGTAGGACAGAGAAATGAAATACAGTCGTTTAATATGTCAAATCATTACCAGGATCTTTCTGGTATTTTTAATTGCATCTCCTGCGACTGTTTCCGCAGAAACCATACAAGAGATGAGTACATGGACTTATCGCAAGGTATGGGACAAAATGAATAATCTCAATTACAGCCTGGCACGATCACCGTTGCCAAAGCGAGGCCTGTATGACAATCTCAGGCTTGACATTGTATGTAAAGATAGTAAATTGCAATTTGTTCTCGATTCTACCAGTCTGATTACTTCTCGGGGACGCAGTTTTGCTTTTGAATATCAAGTCGATAAAAAGGATCCTGTGACCATTTCCATGAAAACCTACAAGGACACAAAGCGACGAGGATATACGGATAAGAATGTTGAGCGGATAGCTGAGGAAATATTGTCCGGGCAGTCTATTTTTATTCGCGTCCACACCCTATTAACAACGGTATTGTCCAGTTTGATACCTACGAAAGATGCCCTACAGCCAATTCAGCAGGTCTTGTCTGACTGCGGTATTCAGTGGGCGGACATGAAATTGGTGCAGCCGCCTTATACACTGGCTGATTTTGAACGAGCAATTAAAACACTTTCGCCGGACCAGCAACGTGAAGTGCTGGGTAAAATCAAGAAAATTATGAAAGAATTTCGCTGAACTGTGCCCACCGGCTTGAACTGGAAAAGTTGATAGCAGGACAGGAGCATTCAATACCTGTTACTGACTCTGGAATTCTAAAAAAACCCCACTTAAAAATAAAGCGGGGTTTTATGCTGTTACAACTTAGGGTACACCAAAGGGAACCTTGGAGAGCTAGGTAGCCAGTGCTTTCCCTCTGGAAAACCCAAATAACCCCAATAGGCCGCTACCCAGTAGCCAGATAGCTGCGGGGAGAGGAACTGGAGAGGTCTCGATCGACAATTTTGCACCATTGTAGTTAAAGTCTTCTATATAGGGATTACCCCCAAGTATAAATGGAAGGTTATCAATTGTATCTAGAGCATCCAAAGTAAATTCCAACATTCCCGAAGTACCGCCCAGTAAAGATGTTACATCGGTGTCAAAATATTTACTAACAGTAGGGGTTGCTGGTGGGCTAACATCGCCTTGGTAACTGATCGTACTTCCTGTAACGGTTATTAAACCACTATTTCGATCAATTTCAACAGAGTCGAGAGGAGATCCTGGTCTTCCAATTGAGCTCAAGTTCCCTTTCACAGAAGTTAATTGTGCAGTTTCTAAAGGTATATCTAAAAAAGGTGGAAAAGGACTCATATCATCAGACAACTCGATCGATAGGGATGCAGATGCTATAGGGCCATCGAGACCTGAATATTTAATTAAGCCAATATATGAAGAACCTTCCTCCATAAAGATAGTAGATGGGTCTGTAAACGAATACTTTGTAGCATTCGCCGCACCAGAGATTCCCAGCGTCAATGCTAACGCTGTAGCCTTGGTAAAAACTTTCATTGAGTATTCCTCTCGAAATAATATTAATATGCTGCATCTTTGAAAGGCCACATTACAGGTTCTATATTTTTAGCAGTGTGGTATTCCCTCCCGGAAAGCTGACTTCCTTGCAACTTCTTGTACAAGACCACTATCCACTCTGAGAGCAGATGCATTCTCCGGGACGATAAGATACAAATATGATAAATAATCAGTGGTTATGTGAGTGTAAGTTATAGTTCTTATTCACCCGACTTCTTTGCACAGGATTTTTACCAGCGTGCATTTTAATGCACTTTCGGAGGGTGTCAAGACTATATTGATGGATATACCTTTCGCGTCCAAGAATACCCACTCAAAGCGGGCATTCTTGGACGCGAAAGGTATATCCTTGAACACAATTGGCGTACATGTTCGTTTCCTTCTTTCGTTTGATTAAAACTCCGCGCGGATTCCGGCAGTTATTAGATGGGT
>JAZGGE010000296.1:0-8752 GCA_036480195.1 Methylococcales bacterium | reverse complement strand
AAGAGGGGCGGTATGCTAGACGTGTATCAATTGAAGAGATCGAGAAAAATGATTTCAACTTGAATATTTCGCGTTATGTAAGTACCGCTAAACCGGAAGAGCAAATTAATTTAAGCGCGGTGCATAGCGAGTTGAAGACATTGGCGGACACCATAAAAGCGGCTGAGCAAAAGCACAACGGCTATCTTAAAGAGCTGGGCTTGCCTGCCTTGTCATAGCATGAACCCGTATCGGCCAGACTGTTTTATAAAAAAGCAAAAGCAACTGTACCTGATCGCTATTCCGCTAGTGTTCCATAGCGGCAGATGAGCTTAGTCGGGAGATTCTGTTCTGATTTGGTTTTTGTGTTTGTTTTCAACAATAATTGCTCAATAAAAACAGAATAATCTCGTAAAAACATGATGCCTGCCAAATCTTCTGAAAGATGGACAACCATGCCTTTCAATTTATACTGTTGTTTGGCGTTATCATCGGAAGTCAGCTTGATGTGTAGAACTTCGTTCATGTGAAGTTGTTCTATATGATGTTCTATGCTCATACCACCCTCACTGATATCTCGCGTTCTCGAATTATCTAAATGGCCTTTTATCGTTTTAACATTTGCATTAATGGAGAGTGCGTAACGTTTACCGCAACGGTGATCCATGGTTTTCCTCCTTATAGAAGAGGTGATTGCATGGGGATTAAGTACCTGCGCATAATTAATTTAACACTTTGCTTGTCTTTTTTCTCATCTTCCGCGTTGCAAAAACAGTTACATAGTGCACCTGTTTCTGCGCCTTGAAGATGAAAAAAAATCCTGCGAAAAACTGTCAAATTAATTGTGCTCTGGTACTTAGTATTTTAGCTTTTATTATTCCCAATACATAAATTTAAAAATGAACAATAATTCTTCGTCTCTAGGAACTATGCCTAGCGGATAGAATAGAGGAATATGGAAACAAAAAAAATACGTGCGGTTACGTAAGTAGGGTTACCTATCTTGTGTCATCACCTCGCTAATCCTGATTTGATTTGCGTTGTTAGGGCGATAAGCTCGGGTAATGATTTGACCTGCATTTTCACCATAATCCGTGATCTGTGAATATCCACAGTACGATGGCTGATTTGCAGTTCCCGGGCAATTTCTTTGCTGGAAAGTCCAGTGACAACCCGGTTCATCACTTCTTTTTCCCTTGGTGTTAATTGCTCGATACGGTTATTAGCTGCCGTTCTTTTTTCATTCTCTTCCCGGTAACCCACATCTTTTTCGAGTGCTTTTTCGATACTTTGTAACAAGACCTGGTCGTTAAATGGTTTTTCAATGAAGTCGGTAGCACCTGACTTGAATGCCTTTACGGTAAGGGGAACGGTTCCATGTGCGGTCAAAAAAATAATTGGAATCGGGATTTGTTTTTGCACCAATGCGTCTTGAAGTTCAATGCCGCTCATATTCGGCATATCAATGTCGAGGATTAGGCAACCCGGCATTTCAGGTTTGTAGAAACTAAGGAAGGCAATTGCAGAGTCAAACGGAATAACATGCAAACCTGCCGAGTCAAGAAATAGCGACAAGGCATCGCGCACATCCGCATCATCATCTACCAGAAATATCGTAGGCTTAGCCTTAACTTGTTCGTCCATTGAGCTCTGGCAATGTAAAAGCGAAAACGCTTCCCCCTTTGGAACTTTCTTCCAGCCATAGCTTACCGCCATGGTCTTCAATAATAGTCCGGGTAATAACTAAACCCATCCCTGTACCCCGCTGCTTTGAAGTATAAAATGCGTCAAATATATTTTCTGCCTCTTTTTCAGTAATACCGATTCCTGTATCTTCAACCCTCACTTCGATAGTCGTTGGGTTAATACGCCTTGTAACGAGTGTGATTTTACCGGTGTTTTGTGGTTTTATCGCATCCAAACTATTTCTGACAAGATTGATAATGACCTGTTCAATTTGAACTTGATCAGCCATGATTCGGAGTGGTTCGTCAAGCAGGTCGAGAGCAATCGGAGTGATCTTGCTACTTGCAGGCGGAAGGTAGGTGATAGCTTCCCGAATGAGTTTGTTCAGTTCAATGGGGCGCTTGGTGATTTCCTTTTTTTGAGTAAAATTCCGAAAGTGGCGTACGATGGATCCTGCTTGTTCAGCCCGCCTGGCAGTTTGTTCGATCGCCTTAGCAAATTTTTCCGAATCTTGCCGACCCGATTCCAGCATTCGTTGACACGCTTGGGCATAAGCATAGATCGCAGTCAAAGGCTGGTTTAATTCATGAGCCAGACCAGTTGCCATTTCGCCCACGGTACATACTCGGTCCATATGAGCCAACGCAGCTTGATGTTCCCTGGCTTGTTGTTCAGCCTGGTGGCGTGCGGTGATATCGGTGTGTATCCCTAAGAACTTAATCGTTTTCCCTTGTTTGTTTTTAATCGGAGATATGGTGACCTGGCACCAACAGAGACTACCTGCTTTGTTCCGGGTTTTAAGTTCTCCCCTCCATGTTTTTCCTGCGTTGATAGTGCGCAACATGCTTTTATAAATCGACAATGGCGTTCCGCCAGATTTAATAATACTGGGTGATTTTCCTATGACTTCACTACGGGCATATCCGGTATTGCGGGTGAAACTGCTATTTACGTATTCAATGATCCGATCACGGTTAGTAATGATAACTGAATTTGGGCTTTGTTCAACAGCTGACGAGAGCATCTGAATGGTCGCTTCAGCTTGCTTTCCTTCTTCAAGAGATATTTCTAACTGGTGCCGTAAATACCTTTCTTTCTTTGATTTATATCGATGTTGACGATTTCGGTGGAAAACAAAATATCCTGCTGATGCGGCGATGGCGGAAGCGAAAAAAATATTGCTCAGATGGCCCTGGAGACTATTACTTTTCGATGAAATAATATGAGCCAAGAGTTCATACAACGACATACCAACTAATGTAATTAGCAGAATCAGCGCTATAGGACTAAGATGAGTCAGAAATTTTGGTAGAATGAAAAGCTTCCCCGCAGTGCTAGCAGGGGGAACCGTGGAAATACTGGTTACATTTTCGTGATCCTCGGGTTCTTTAATCTGTTTTTCAGTGGGATCGGGTTTCTCAATAACCATTCTGAATAACCATTGTCAGCAAATCAGTATCAATCTAACATAGCTGTTACATTTTTGTCAGATGTATATGCTTACCGTCGATATAGAGATCAACAGGAAGAATCAATGAAGGAAAATAATAATTTGAAACTCCGCGATATACTTAATTATAAACCGAAAGCTTCGAAATTCGGCACCAGTGGTGTAAGGGCGCTAGTAAGCGATCTTACCGACCTCGAAGTTTATAGCTTAACGCAAGGAGCGTTGTGGTTTTTTAAGACAAGCAGCAAGCTGGTTTGTGGCGAGGTCGATCAGCAAAATCTTATTATCCCAATCGCCGGTGATCTTAGGCCTTCTTCTGATCGCCTTCTTAGAGCAACATCCCGGGCCATTCTCGATACGGGTTATGACACTGATTATATGGGTAAACTCCCAACCCCAGCATTGACATTTTATGCACTTGAAAATGGAATCGCCAGTTTCATTGTAACGGGTAGCCATATCCCCGCCGATCGAAATGGTCAGAAAGCAAACCGATGCGATGGTGAAGTTTTAAAAACCGATGAAAAAGGTATCGTCGAAGGTGTGAAAGTAATTCGCAACGAACTTTATGACCAAGCGGTTGAAACGTCTCCGTTCGATGAGAACGGTATGTTAAAAGCAGAATCGGTAAGGTCTCTTCCTGAGGAAAATACAGCCGCTGTTGAGCTGTATAAAACCCGTTACCGTACGGTTTTTCCTGGTGATGGTTTGACCGGGAAACGCCTGTTATTTTTTCAATATAGCGCAGTGGGCCGTGACCTGGTACCTGAGATTCTCCGTAATTGTGGCGCTGAAGTTGTTGAAGCGGGGCGAAGTGACCAGTTTGTACCCATTGATACCGAGGCAATATCGGCCGCCCACCTACAAATGCTGGAAGAATTGGTGGTAGACAGCCGCAAAAAATATGGCAAAATTGATGCTGTTATTTCCACTGACGGAGATAGCGACAGACCGTTGATAGTGGCTGTAGACGAAACAGAAGGACAGCATGGAACCTCAGTGGTGCTGCGCTTCATCCCTGGCGATTTACTGGGACTTATTGTTGCTGACTATCTCAACGCCGACTCTATTGCGGTTCCAATCAGTACAAATCCCGCAGTCCATGAGTTTTTTCTCGATAAAGGAATTGCGACTCGTAAAACTCGAATTGGCTCACCTTATGTAATCGAAGCGATGCAACAAGCGCTTAGTGAAGGTAAAAACCGTGTTGTTTCCTGGGAAGCCAATGGAGGGTTTTTATTGGGATCCGATATTGTGGTGAATAATGCGAAACTCAAAGCGCTGCCCACCCGTGACGCAGTATTGCCCATCTTATGCGTGCTTTTCTCCGCAGCGGAAAAAAAGCAGTCACTCACCGCACTATTTTCTGATTTGCCTCAGTGGTTTGGTAAGGCCGGACTGATCGATGAATTCCCCCAGCAAGCCAGCCAAAAAATCGTTGCCCGCTTTAAACCTGACGATGATAGAATTACTTCAATCCAATTCTTCGAAAACAAGGTAGTTCTGTGGGATGTTCAGGATAATGTACTGGGTGAATGGACGATGGATGATAAACGGTCGGAATCTGCAATAGCAGGCCAAAAGTTACTGGAAAGCGTCTTTTCCGAACGCCTTGGTTTTAAAGGGGGTATTGCCCGGATTAATACCCAGGATGGCATTCGCTGTTTTTTTCAAAATGACGATATTGCCCATATTAGGCCATCCGGGAATGCTCCTCAACTCAGGATCTACGCACATGCCCGAAGTCAAGAAAGAGCAGATGAGATTGTCGAGCTGGGTTTGCAAGAGCCGGATGGCATGTTGCGAAAACTCCAAGGGTTAGTCGAATAAAAAACCATTTTAGAAAGGCAAATCTCTTTGGGGTAACGAGGCTTGCCATCCTGGTTTCTTTCCTCATCGGCTGCTCAAATCCTGCTTTGACACTTATCAACACCCTTGCGCGTTTTGATGATTATGCCCTGACTTCAGGCGAATCGTATGGTACACATTCGCTCAATAAGCTGGATGTTTATCAGCCTGAAGAAAAAGCGAAAGGGACGGTCATTTTTTTCTACGGTGGGTGTTGGGGTGCGTGTATTACCTATACTCGGGAAAGCTACCGTTTCGTTGCTCAAGCGTTAACTTCGCAAGGTTATTTGGTCGTAATCCCCGACTATCGACGCTATCCGGATGCATTGTTTCCGCAAATAATGGAAGACAGCGCTGCAGTGGTAGCGTGGGTTGATGACAATATTGCCCGATATGGCGGCGATCCAGAACAGATCTTTTTGATGGGGCATTCTGCAGGGGGACATCTTGCGGTCATGTTAGCCGTAAATGAACATTATCTGCCTTCCCATCTGCACCAAAAAATTCGTGGTTTCATTGGCCTTGCTGCGCCGTACGATTTTATTTTCGACAAACCTTATTTACCTAAAGTTTTTGCTGGCCTGGATTACCTTGATTCCCAGCCCAGCCATTTCGTCGATGGAAGCGAACCTCCGTTGTTACTGCTCTATGGCAATAAGGATGAGGTCGTCTATTTGCGCAACATCATGAATATGACCAAAATCGTGCAGCAAAAAGGCGGTGATGTCGAATCACATATTTATCAAGGTGTCGATCATACTGATATTCTTGGTGGGCTTTCAATTCTGTACCGGGATCGGTTTGACGTAATGAACCATATTGTTTCTTTTTTAAAAAAGTACGGTGGGTAATCGTCTAGCTAGTCAGCTATAGGAATGACAATGCTTTTTGATGTTCATAAGGTATTGTCTTTCCTATAGTCTGAACTGTTTAGGAATGTTGCTTATTCCTATGACAGGAGGTTGTCCGAGAATAGAGAACCTACTGTTGAAAAGCCCATTTTGGCCAGATTTTCCAATCATTCTCAAATATACCTTTCGCGTTCAAGAATGCCCGTTTTGAGTGGGTAGATTTTCGTGGAGAGCTAGGCTTCGTTGTTACGTTATTATCTGCTATGCCTGAGAGCAAATAATAGCTTTCTTTGTTCCTGAGAAATCAATGGTTTTTTGACTGCGGTTTGATCTTCACTTTTAGCTGACTGATGAGTTGTGGATAATCATTTAAAGAATGCTTGATAGCAGCGATTTCAAAACTTTCTATATAATTATCTAACTGTTCGGCATAGTCGGTGATTATAGAAACTGGATGTTGCTTTGCGATTTCCATAAGTACATTAGCAAATGTCCTGATTTCTGGAATATTGTTGGATATGGAAACGGCATAACATTGTTCAGTCAATTTTTCCAGTGCTTCCAGAGCAAATGGTAGACATTCTCGCTCAGAATCAGTTAAGGGTTTTACTTGCGCGTTGCTTTTGCTCACCGCTATTTCTTCAAAAGGCAGAAACTTGCTCAATTCACTGAATAGTTCAGCTTTTAGTACGGGTTTCCTCAAAAAACCGTCAAAATCTTCATCTTTGAGCTGTTCTAAGTCTTCTGCCATCACTGATGCGGTAAGTGCCACAATAGGGATGTTTGAGAATGTTTTGATTTTATGGGCGGCCTGACTACCCGTCATAACTGGCATTCGAATATCCGTCAAGATAAGATCAAACGACTGCTTTTTAACCAGCTCAACCGCTTCCAGACCATTTTCCGCCTCCACAGTCTGCAATTTTGTCTTGGAAAATAAAGCCAGCAACAAATCACGATTGTCTTTTACATCATCCACAACCAGTAGTTTTCCTGGATGAAATTCTATCCGGGTTTCGTTGTCGGCTTGTTTTTGTTCCGATTCTGTCGCCAGGGAAGCAATGGCAACATCGCACAATTTTATGGTAAAAATTGAACCTTTTTCTAGCTGGCTTTTTAGAGTAAGCTCCCCGCCCATCAAGGTGACCAGACGTTTGCTGATTGATAGTCCCAGTCCTGTACCACCAAATTTTTTGATATCCTGCCCAGTAGTTTGCTCAAACTCCTGAAAAATTTTTTCTTGCTGATCCTTGGCGATGCCCATTCCAGTATCTTCAACATCGATCAGTAAATCCAGCTTGCTGCAGATTGCGTCTTCATTATCTGTACGAGCTATCAGCCGAACAAAACCGGTGTCAGTAAATTTGACTGCGTTACCGATTAAATTGAACAAAACCTGGCGTAAACGAACCGCATCCAGTTGTAAATTTTGCGGAATAACGGGATCAATTTTTAGTATAAAGTCGAGTTTTTTTTCACGCATTTTCATCATGAAAATATTGCCCAGTTCAGAAAATAAATCGTGTGGATTGGTGACCTTTTTATCAATCTCTAACTTACCCGCCTCAATTTTAGATAAATCCAGAATATCGTTAATCAAGGTGAGCAGGTTATGGCTAGCGGACTTAATGGTTTTAACAAATGATTTTAGCTTGGGTTCTTCGATCTGCTCGTTCAATAGTTCGGTAAAACCAATAATGGCATTCATCGGTGTTCGGATTTCATGACTCATATTGGCCAGGAATTCAGATTTTGCCTGATTCGCGGCTTCTGCAGCGTTTCTTGCCTCATTCAGCTTATCTTTAGCGATCTCCAGCTTCTTCGTCGTTTGTCGACTTTTTCTATAATTTAGAAGGATAATAAATATCAGTACGCCAACCACCGCAAGCGCGACACTGATGGCATTGATTAATAAGTCTTGCGACTGTATTGTCGTTCCCTGTTCCTTAATCTGCCTGTCCTGTTTTTCAAGAAAATCGGCGTTCTTTTTAATTTCTACTACCAGTTGATTGATCTCCGACTCTTTTCTTTTAAGGCTGACTTTTTTCTTATCTAGCTCCACCCTGGAAACTTGCACCGATTCCGCATTTTTACTCAAGGTCGTTGTTAACTCAGCCACACTTTTCTTAAGCGTTTCTAATTGCTTGCTTTCATCGGCAACCTTAGCTTTTTGTTCCTCTAACTCTCGCGTTTGAGCGATCATCTTTTTTCTTTGCTGCGTAATCTCTGTTGCATACTGTGTGATTCGCCTCTGACGTGCGGCTATTTCCGCAAGTTGTTGCTTAATCGTTGCTTGAAGCTTTTTCTTTTCAAGTGCCTGATTACTGATTTCTTTCTGCTGCAGCTGCACCTTTGTTTTGCTTTCCCGCGTTTTGCTTTCCAGCTCTTTAAAGAGGATTGCAACATCAAGCTCGGTACCCCCCACAAGAAGAAGATCTTTGGATGCTTTTAAGCCCTCAAATACGGTATTTGGGCGATTTAGTTCAAAAGTAATCGTATTGTCTGTTGAGGTTCTAAAATTGAGCATGACATTTTCTAAGTCATCACTATTGTCGGTGACAACAAGGGTATTTGAGCGCAGTAACGCTGACGTTATCTGGCCTATTTCAGCGTTTTTCGATTTAGCAACAACCAAAATATGCGCTTTTCTGGCAAGATTGAGGTTTGTGAAGTTGTTAACGGTGATTGTTTTACCACGCACTAATTTTCCATGAATATTCGCACGCAGTTCGCGATATAACTTGTCATTCTTACCATATAAACCAATTGTTAATTCAGAAATGGCAGCATCATTCTTCCATGTTACGAATTTGGCAAAGTTAAAGAGGTAAGCGACTTTAAGCTGTGTCGGCGAATAAGCTGCCTTAGCGACACTCACATGGGTTAATAGCGCGAAAGCTAGCATAAGAATAAACAAGCAATTGAATACCCTATCTAT
>JAZGGE010000295.1:0-5927 GCA_036480195.1 Methylococcales bacterium | reverse complement strand
ATTCTAGCTTGCCTTTTTGTCCGTCTTCATTCGTATAGCAACAGTTACGTAGCCCGCTATGCGCCCGTTGCTATACGAATGAAGACAAACAAAAATACTGCGCCATAATGTACAATTTATTTATTTTCCGTTCCTAAGGAATAGGCGTAAATTATATCCATATGATAGAATCCGCAAAACTGCCACCATTTTTATAACAATAAAACACCAGGAGCAGACCATGAAATGCCTATATTATCTCGCATCCTCTATCGATAATACCCACACTATTTCAGATGATATACAACAAGCAGGAATCAACAATTGGTTCCTGCACATTATCAGTAAGGATACTGCGGGCATGAAAAAACATCAGCTCCATTCCGGGAATTATATCGAAAAGCTGGATGTCCTGCGTGACGGTATTTTAGGTGCTATCATTGGCCTTTGTATTGGCCTTATTATTGTTGCATTTATCTCCTACAAGGAGTATTTTCCTCCTGAAGTACCAAATATATCTTATTTTGCTATTGTCATTGTTTTAACTATGTTTTGTGCCTGGCAGGGAGGATTAACAGGTATCGCCAGCGAGAATAAGAAATTGGAAGCGTTCCATGATGACTTGGACGCTGGCAAGTATTTAATTTTGGTGTATGCTCGTGCCAGTCAGGAAGATGCAATCACTGATATGATGACAAAAAAACATCCCGACATTCGTCTTGAGGGGTATGACTCCAGCTTTTTTAATCCACTGTCCAGAGTGCAGAGGATTTGAAGGGGACGGCAGAATTTGAACTATGAAACTGCTGGCGTAACATAAGAAGAAAGACCACTGTGAACCAGTATCTTGCATTCTACATCCGCACTGATCCAGGCATAACAAAAGGTTTGAAGAAAATATGGTAATAGCAGTCGTATTGATAGTCTTGGTTATTGGCTCAGTACTGTTTCATTTTTTGAGCCCCTGGTGGATAACGCCTTTGTCGTCAAACTGGAGCATGATGGACGACACGCTGACTATAACTTTTATAGTTACGGGGATTGTCTTTGTCGCAATCAATCTATTCTTGGCCGTTGCATTAATCCGCTTTCGTCATCGCAAAGGAAGAAAAGCAGCGTACGAACCGGAAAATAAAAAGCTGGAACTTTGGTTGACCGGCGTAACTACCGTTGGTGTCGTGATAATGCTAGCCCCCGGCCTGCTTGTTTACGCTGATTTTGTCATCGTACCTAAAGAAGCCTCAGCTATGGAAGTACTGGCCAAACAATGGCAATGGAGTTTTCGCTTTCCGGGAAACGACGGTGTACTGGGCAACACTAATTCCAGGCTTATCAGCTTCGATAATCCTTTTGGTATCAATCCCGAGGATCCCAATGGACAGGACGATATCCTAATAGCCAAAGGTGAACTGCACCTGCCAGTCGACAAGCCAGTTCAGGTTTTGCTCCGTTCGATTGATGTATTACACGATTTCTACGTCCCACATTTTCGGGTCAAAATGGACGCGGTACCCGGCATTGTTTCCAGTCTCTGGTTTACCCCAACCAAAATTGGAAAATATGACTTAGCTTGCGCGGAATACTGCGGTATGGGACACCACACTATGCATAATTTCGTTAAAGTAGACAGCGAAAAAGACTTTCTGGCTTGGCACGATGCCCAACCGACTTTCGCAGAACTTGCGGCTAACAAAACACCGGGAACATCTAATTCATTGGCTGTAAAAGGTCAACAAATCGCCCAGGAAAAAGGCTGTTTCAGCTGTCACAGTATCAATGGAAGTTCTGGCGTAGGTCCCACCTGGAAAGGCTTATATGGTAAAACTGAAACGCTTGATGATGACAAAACCATCTCGGTCGATAAAGCGTACCTGGAAGAATCCATTGTCAACCCGAAAGCCAAAATTGTAAAAGGCTTCGCGAATATCATGCCCGCATACGAATTCAGTGATGAAGAGATGAAGGCATTGATTGCTTATACTATTGAGCTTGCGACGAATGCTGATAGCAAAGAAACCACGGATGACCTGGTTCAGCAAGGTCAACGTCTGGCGCAATCCAAAGGATGCCTCAGCTGCCATAGTATTGATGGTAGCCGAAGTCTTGGCCCTACCTGGCAAGGATTGTTCGGAAAAACCGAAACGCTGTCCGATGACAAGACGGTCGCAGTCGACGAAACTTATTTGGCACAATCTATTCGAAACCCTAATACTGCAATCGTAAAAGGCTATTCAGCGACGATGCCCCCTAATGATCTTAGCGATGAAGAAATTAAGGCATTAATTGCCTATACGAAGACCTTATAAACAAACTCTAATTTTGGATATACCTTTCGCGTTTGAAAATACTCCGTTTAGAGTGCGTCAATTTTTGTGAAGGGCTTAGGCGCAAAGGCGCAGCAATAGCAGGCTATTGGAAGGCTTTGCAACGACACCATTTCCAAAATTAACGTGCTATAAATGGGGTATTTTTGAACGTGAAAGGTATAGATAAGACACGGTTCAATTTACCCAACTGTTAGCAAAGAGAGGATATTGATGACACAAGCAGCCTATCAAGAAGCCATGCATGTCCACGAGCCGAAAAGCTTTTGGACTAAATACGTCTGGAGCCAGGATCACAAAGTCATTGCCATCCAATATACGCTAACTGCAGTTGGTGTTGGCTTAGTGGCGTTAGTCATGTCATGGTTGATGCGTATTCAAATCGGTTTCCCTGGAAGTGTCTCGTTTATTGATCCAAGCACCTATTATCAGATGGTCACCATGCATGGGATGATTATGGTCATCTATTTGCTCACTGCTATCTTCCTGGGTGGCTTTGGCAACTACCTGATCCCTTTGATGGTGGGTGCCCGCGATATGGTTTTCCCCTTCGTCAATATGCTCAGCTACTGGGCCTACCTGCTTTCAGTACTGGTTCTAATGGCAAGCTTTCTTGTACCGGGAGGCCCCACAGGGGCCGGCTGGACCTTATACCCACCCCAGGCCATCTTACCGGGAACTCCAGGATCAGGCTACGGTATCGTCTTGATGCTGGTTTCGTTAATCTTGTTTATCGTTGCAGCGACAATGGGGGGACTGAACTACGTTACAACGGTTATCCAGGCCAGAACCCGCGGAATGACGATGATGCGCATGCCTTTATCGGTTTGGGGGATTTTCGCTGCGACTATCCTGGCTTTGTTAGCTTTTCCAGCCCTGTTTGTCGGTGCAGTCATGTTATTATTTGATCGACTGTTGGGTAGTAGTTTTTTTATGCCAGCCATTGTCTCAATGGGGCAACAGTTGGATTATGAAGGTGGTAGCCCGGTATTATTTCAACATATCTTCTGGTTTTTCGGCCATCCTGAAGTCTACATCGTCGCGTTACCCGCTTTCGGAATCATATCCGACTTAATCAGCGTCCATTCAAGAAAAACAATTTTTGGCTACAGGATGATGGTTTGGGCGATCGTAATTATCGCTGTCCTTAGTTTTATCGTCTGGGCACACCATATGTACGTCAGCGGCATGAACCCCTACTTCGGTTTCTTTTTTGCTATCACGACACTCATTATTGCTGTACCTACCGCAATCAAGGTCTACAATTGGGTGTTGACATTATGGCAAGGTGACATTCATCTGACAGTCCCCTTGCTATTTGCTGTTGCATTTGTCAGCACCTTTACAATCGGCGGTATAACCGGCCTGTTTCTTGGCAACGTGGTCATCGACCTCCCCCTTTCAGATACTTATTTTGTTGTTGCTCATTTCCATATGGTGATGGGGGTATCGCCTATTCTGGCAGTATTTGGCGGAATCTATCATTGGTATCCGAAAATTACTGGAAAAATGCTCAATGACACTATGGGACACTTTCATTTCTGGCTGACTTTTATCGGCACCTATTTGATCTACTTTCCCATGCATTACTTAGGTTTTATCGGCATGCCCCGCCGCTATCATTCCTATGAAGGTTATGAATTTATCCCAGACTCAGCCCAGGATTTAAATGTTTTTATCACCCTTTCAGCATTGTTGGTTGGGGTTGCACAATTTATATTCTTATACAATTTATACTGGAGTTACCGCAAGGGTAAGCCCGCAGGCGACAATCCCTGGAACGCCACCTCACTAGAATGGCAGACACCTGATACCCCGCCGATACATGGAAACTGGGGCTCCAAGCTGCCTGTTGTCTATCGATGGGCCTATGATTACAGCGTACCGGGCGTCGAAAAAGATTTTATACCGCAAAATGTCGAACATGTTGAGAGTTTAAACGACGACAATCCCGGCAAACTGCAACCTGAGGGATAGCGGATGTTCTCAAACGACTTTCCGAACAGAATATACCAGGTTATGCTGAATTCTTGTGTGTCTTCAAATCGTGGTATCAGGCGCATAGTAAACTATGTAACTGATATCGAAACACAGCAGAAGATAGAGCAAAAGATAAACAAGGCAGTCAATTATCTGAGAGAAACTACCTTATTTGAAAAACCCTGGTTAACGACCGGTGCAGGCGACAACGAAGAAATACGTAGCAATGAGGAAATACGCCTTCGCCAGATGAAAGTGGGTTTGACATTGCTAATGGGCGCAATGTCCGTACTTTTTTTCCTGATCTTCGTTGCTTATATCATTCGTATGGAAGTCGCTGACTGGCAGCCTTTATCCGAACCTGGACAGCTATGGACTAATACGGCTTTTCTGGTGTTCAGCAGTATTACTATGCAATGGGCAGTCATAGCGGCACGCCGAGATCAAACAGCCGGCGCCATAATTGGCTTTCTAGTGGCTGGATTATTCGCCTGGGCGTTCTTGGCTGGACAACTCTTGGCCTGGCAACTGCTAAACAAATCGGGCTATTTTGTCGCGAATAATCCGGCCAATAGCTTTTTCTATATGATCACAGCATTACATGGTTTACATCTCCTGGGTGGATTAGGTGTCTGGGTGTATAGCCTATTCAAGATTGGAATAGGCGTAGGGGTCACAGGACTCCGTTCAAGTGTCGAACTGTGTGCAACATACTGGCATTTTCTGCTCGGTGTTTGGATCATCTTATACAGCTTGCTACTATTGACTTGAAAGAGGATAACGGTATGGCACAAAATGAACCGGCAAACTCAGGGGAATCCGTTTTGACCACAGAATGGCGCGATAAGCTCTCCGGTAAATGTACTCTGGCCTTAGACTCTATTGATCGGGGCTGTAAAGAACTCACTACAGACTGGTCATCAGACAAGGATACGTTTAAAGAAGTCCCTTGGGGAAAGGCGATGATGTGGATTTTCCTCATCAGCGATACCTTTATCTTCTCTTGTTTTTTGACTGGCTACATGACGGTACGGATGTCCACTACTGTACCGTGGCCGGTTCCCAGCGAAGTGTTCGCTTTGACCATTGGCGGAGAAAGCATTCCTCTTATCCTGATCGCCATCATGACTTTTATCCTGATTACCAGTAGCGGTACGATGGCTATGGCGGTAAATTTCGGTTATCAGCGCAAACGTAATATTACCGCGCTTCTGATGCTGATAACGGCGCTGTTTGGCGCCTCATTCGTTGGAATGCAAGCTTTCGAATGGACCAAATTGATCGTAGAAGAAGGCGTTCGGCCCTGGGGCAACCCCATGGGCGCGACGCAATTTGGATCGACTTTCTTCATGATTACTGGCTTTCACGGCTTGCACGTCTCAATCGGGGTGATTTATTTATCGACCGTCGCGTATAAAGTCTGGCGGGGGCACTACGAAGATACCAACTATGAAATCGTAGAAATAGCTGGATTGTATTGGCATTTTGTCGACCTGGTATGGGTCTTCATTTTTGCATTTTTCTATCTTTGGTAAGGAGGAAAATTATGGAACATGTAGAAGGGCATCAACAACACCCTATCAGCCTGTATTTGAAAGTCTGGGCGTTATTGTTTGTGCTCAGTACAATGTCTTATATGGTCGA
>JAZGGE010000294.1:0-5540 GCA_036480195.1 Methylococcales bacterium | reverse complement strand
CTGGTCGCTGGTTACGCTGACCCACTGACCCTTTGGGATTTATCCAGCAAGCTGGCGGATTTAGCGGGATGTGAAGTAGATTTGCTGGATATGCGGAAAGCATCCACCGTCATGCAGTATCAAATCTTGACTACTGGAGTCCGTCTATGGTCAAAACAGCTGGAAGCCGAGTTGTTTGAATGCTATGTATTGAGTGAAAAAACGGCATTGGATACAGCTAGGGCGGGGCTGTTGGCCGATATTCGACAACAGGGAAAAATTTATGCACGATGATATCTTGATTAACAAAGCTGCCACTATCGAACGCTGTGTCGCCCGTGCCCACGAGGAATATCACCGCGATCCGGACAGTTTTGCCGATGATTATACCCGTCAGGATGCAGCCATTTTGAATGTGCAACGGGCTTGTGAAGCAGCGCTGGATATGGGGCAACATCTGATACGCCGTGAACGCCTCGGCGTGCCACAAAGCGCCCGTGATGTGTTTAACCTACTGGCTCAGGGTGGCTGGTTGGATAAGTCACTGGCCGAATCATTAAAACGTATGGTCGGGTTTCGTAATATCGCTGTACATGATTACCAGACTTTGCAACTTCCTATTACCATTAAGGTCATTACAGAACATCTGGATGACTTTTTACGCTATTCGGAAAGTATTTTGAAAGGGAATATTGAAAAGGAGTAGCCGAATACAGCCAAGCGACTCCTTAAATTGACGATTTAAAACAGCATCATGGCTCTCGATCAATTCCATCCCGCAGTTTCTTCCTGGTTTCAGGATACATTTTCTGAACCAACGTCTTGCCAGCAAGAAGCCTGGCCAGCCATAAAGAAAGGAACGCATACCCTTATTGCAGCTCCCACAGGATCAGGCAAAACCCTGGCGGCATTTCTTGCTTCCATTGACAATTTGGTTTGGCAAGGAATTGAAAGTGGGCTTTCCGACCAAACACAGATTCTCTATGTATCACCTCTAAAGGCCCTCAGTAATGATATCCGCCGCAACCTTGAAGGCCCACTTGAAGGAATAGGTAATAATCTATTCGAATCGGGATATCCCGATATTGTTATCACCGCAATGGTCAGAACCGGCGACACTACCGCTGCTGCCCGCGTGGCGATGAAAAAGAAACCGCCACACATTCTGGTAACGACGCCGGAATCACTCTATATATTGCTCACCAGTGAAAGTGGCCGCAACATGTTAACAACGGTACGGTCTGTGATCGTCGATGAAATACATGCGGTCGTTGGCAGCAAACGGGGATCGCACTTGGCTTTATCCCTGGAGCGTCTGCAACATCTAACCGGTTCATCAATCACTCGCATCGGGCTGTCGGCGACCCAGCGTCCGATTGAAGAAGTTGCGAAATTTCTCGTGGGTAGCTCAAGTACATTGGAAGCCTGTCAAATTATTGATTCCGGACATAAACGGCAACTTGATCTTGCCATAGAAACCCCAACCATCCCTTTAGAAGCCCTACTCTCTGGCGATGCCGCCAGTGAAATTTATGATCGGATTGCTAATCTGATTCATGCTCACAATACCACCCTTATATTTGTAAACACTCGACGGATGGCGGAGCGGATCGCTCGTCACCTCAGCGAACGCATTGGTGAAGAAAACATTACTTCCCATCACGGCAGCCTGGCGAGAGAACAACGCCTATCGGCGGAAACCCGACTCAAAGAGGGAAGTCTAAAAGCATTAGTTGCCACCGCATCATTGGAATTGGGAATCGACATTGGTGATATTGACCTGGTCTGCCAAATAGGATCAACACGTTCTATTGCAACTTTACTGCAACGAGTAGGACGTTCCGGACATAGTTTAAGGGGTGTCCCTAAAGGCAGATTATTCCCAACCAGCAGAGATGACTTGATCGAGTGTATTGCTCTAATTGTGTCTGTCCGCCAAGGTGAGTTGGATCAATTGTCTATCCCACAATTATCCTTGGATGTGCTGGCTCAGCAAATTGTCGCCATGGTCGCATCCGAGGAATGGAACGAAGATGCTTTATTCTCTTGCTTGCGAGGTGCTTACCCCTACAGATCACTTTCCCGAAAAGCATTCGACGACATCATTATCATGCTGGCTGAAGGATTTAGCACCCAACGGGGACGACGAGCCGCTTATCTCTATCGTGACAGTTTTAGCAAGCAACTCAGACCCCGACGCGGTGCACGACTGACCGCTATTACTTGCGGCGGCGCTATTCCTGACAATGCTGATTACCGGGTTATTCTGGAACCGAATGGGGACTTTATCGGCACCGTTGACGAAGATTTTGCTATCGAAAGTTTGTCCGGCGACATATTCCAACTGGGAAACACGAGCTGGCGAATACTCAGAATAGAAACGAATAGTTTGCGGGTTGAAGATGCCAAAAACCAACCCCCTAATATCCCCTTCTGGTTTGGCGAAGCCCCTGGCCGCACCTGGGAATTGTCCGAGGCTGTTTCCGAACTACGGGAGAAAATTGCTGACTTATCAGAGCAACAGACAGAAAATGGCACTGCTGCGATGGATTGGTTGACTCGTGATATCGGTATTGGTTCCATGACGGCCCAGCAAACTGTCAACTACATTGCCGCGGCTAAAAAGACACTGACCGCAATGCCCGGGTTCAAAACCTTGGTACTGGAACGATTCTTCGATGAATCCGGTGGGATGCAACTTATTCTCCACACGCCTTTTGGTTCCCGGGTTAACCGGGCTTGGGGATTAGCCTTACGAAAACGTTTTTGCCGTTCTTTCAATTTTGAACTTCAAGCTGCCGCCACGGAAAATGCGGTCATCCTGTCCTTGAGCACGTCCCAAAGCTTTCCGCTAGAAAGCGTTGCCGGATATCTTAACAGCAAGACAGTACGGGGAATTCTTATCCAGGCCATGCTGGATGCTCCCATGTTCACTATTCGCTGGCGCTGGAACGCCACTTGCGCTTTAGCGATCAAGCGTTTTCAAAACGGTAAAAAAACTCAGCCTTACCTTCTGCGCATGCAAGCTGAGGATCTTGTCACTAGCATTTTCCCTGATCAACTGGCTTGCCTGGAAAACATCAGCGGTGATCGGGAAATCCCCGATCACCCTTTGATAAAGCAAGCAATCGACGACTGTCTCCATGAAGCAATGGATATCGAACGTCTGGAATCTATCATCCGTCGTATAGAAAACCGTCAGATGAATGTCGTGGCTCGTGATGTGGTTGAACCTTCGCCGTTCGCTGCCGAAATTCTCACTGCGAGCAATTATGCTTTCCTGGACGGTGCTCCTGCCGAAGAACGACGAACCCGAGCCGTCACCAGTCGCCGTTGGCTTGATCCGGCGACCGCTTCAGATCTTGGAAAATTAGATCTTGCTGCCATCAATCGTGTCAAGCAGGAAGCCTGGCCTTTTGCCCAGACCGAGGATGAATTGCATGACGCAATTAACATCGCAGGTTTTATTGATCCACTCCACGAGATAAATCACCAATGGATACCCCTTTTTGAAACCCTCGTTGTGAAGCATAGAGTAACAAGGCTATTTCCCAAGGGGAGCGATAATCCTAAATCATTGTGGATTGCAGCAGAGCGCATTCCACAATTCAAAGCCGTATTTCCTGACGGCGAGTTAGACCCTGATCCAGTTCTGCCCTCAAGTATCACCCAACAGGTCTGGCAACGGGAAGACGCTATACTAGATCTACTCAGAGCCCGAATGAGTATTCTCGGGCCAACATACACCGAGATACTGGCAGAATCCATGAGCCTCAACCACAGCGAAATCGACCAGAACCTCATCGCCATGGAAACTGAAGGTTATATTATGCGAGGGTCATTCACTGGGGAAAACGATACAATCGAATGGTGTGAAAGACGCCTTTTAGCCCGTATTCATCGTTATACAATCAATCGGCTCCGCAACGAAATTGAACCGGTAACAACCGCTGATTTCATTCGTTTTCTCTGTCGTTGGCAACATGTTCATCCTGAATATAAAATGGAAGGCTCCGAAGCACTCGCTGTGATTCTTGACCAGTTGGAGGGCTTCGAAGCCGCCGCATCATCCTGGGAAAAAGAAATTCTTCCTTCCCGAATAAAAGATTACGATCATCGATGGCTTGACACGCTGTGCTCCTCAGGTAAATATCAATGGTTTCGCCTCACGGCCTCAAAAAGCGTTCGCGGTCCCATTAAATCATCACCTATTGCGCTAGTTTCACGCAGACATGTAGCGATTTGGCTTAACACGAAAAACCAACAGAAAATCGATTCCACTCTCTCTCCAGCTGCAGAGAAAATCAAAACTATCCTCGCAGAAAAGGGCGCTCTGTTTTACGAGGAGTTAACGGAACAATGTGGAATGTTAAGAAGCCAACTGGAAACCACCCTTGCTGAACTGGTCAGCTCGGGATTCATTACATCGGACAGTTTTATCGGGCTGCGGGCATTATTATTAGATAACAAACACCGTCATAGACGGCTAAAACCTTTATTTGCTCTTGAAGATTCCGGTCGCTGGAGTTTGATCAAACGTCATCAGCCGCTAAAGAACCTCAATTCACATACAACAGACGCCCAGACGCAATCGTTGGAACGGATTACCAAAGCCTTGTTAAATCGGTATGGCGTCCTCTTTCGATCGCTTCTTGCAAGAGAAACTGCAGCACCGTCGTGGGGACAATTACTACCAATTCTTCGCCAGATGGAAGCCCGTGGCGATATTCGTGGTGGTCGCTTTGTTAGTGGGCAATATGGTGAACATTTCGCCTTACCGGAAGCAGTAGAAACTTTGCGGGCGGTGCGGCGGGACGAATCAATTGATGCCGCAATCAGCATCAGCGCCGCAGATCCTCTTAATCTGGTGGGAATCTTAACGCCCGGCGACCGAGTACCGAGTACCGCGAAAAACCGTATTCTTTTTGAGCACGGTATTCCCGTCGCATCACTCGCTGGCAAAGAAACCCACTTTCTCGGTGAAATTGACGAAAAAGACCAATGGGCAACTAAACAAAAGCTTATTCGACATTCGCAATGAGAGTTTTCTTCGCGACAACAAAGCGTTAAACTTTAATAAGGATTAAATATCCTCAGTGTCTTTGAACAATTTTGAAAATCAGCTACATTGCGAGTCACTACTACCATACTGTGGATTTGAGCTGTGGCCACAAGCAAGCTATCAAGAACGGGGAGTTTCTTGCCTTCGGCTTCAGAGGAACCGCAAAGATTTGCCCAGTTATCTAGCAGTTCCATATCGATAGAAACAGTTCTATCCTGGAACCGCTCTTCAACCTTCTCTATCCAAACTCGAATTTTTTTCGCCCTCTCATCATTGCCATGAGAAGAGTTTTTTTGCTTAAGCTTGTAATATACCTCTCGCGCCCAAGAATGCCCGTTTTCAACGCGCATCTTTTCGCGAAACACGTCGTTGTTCAATGCCTGGATGTATACACCATTTAATTGGCGCATTCCTTATTTTCCAACGGCTCCTCAATTACGAGCAAAGGGATTTTTTAGTGACAAGCCACAGCGTAAAGTTATAATGGCTTACAAACAAC
>JAZGGE010000293.1:0-8114 GCA_036480195.1 Methylococcales bacterium | reverse complement strand
GTTTGGCTCTCTGGAAGAATTTTCTTACCAAAATATCAGTGATATTATTGACCTGAACCTTACCAGCCAAATATACATGGCCCGAGCATTAATCCCCCATCTAAAGCGAAAAAAACAGGGTGACCTAATTTTTATCGGCTCAGAAGCCGCCCTGAAAGGCTCCCAAAAGGGTACCGTGTACTGCGCTACAAAATTTGCCTTACGCGGGTTTGTCCAGGCTTTAAGGGAAGAATGTGCCCGCTGCGGGATCCGAGTGTCGCTAATCAATCCTGGTATGGTTCGAACCGACTTTTTCGAGGAACTCAACTTTGCCCCTGGAAACGGCGAAAACAATGCCATTAATCCTGATGACATTGCGGAAACTGTGGCACTGTTACTACATCTCCCCAAAGGAACGGTTGTTGATGAGGTGAACCTTTCACCATTGAGTAAAGTCATTGATTTTAAAGTACGGTAGCATGGTAAAGCTGAAGAAGTGTCGACAGTTCACCCGTACGATTCAGAATGTGCTGAATTTAATCAGCTTCAGTCAGACAAGCAACAAAACCCACAGAGAAACGATATTGAAGGTGGTCAGTCACTGTATTTACAACGATCGCACAATGCAATAACTGACGCTTTACCTTTTACTAATTATCGTGTTCTGGCGCTCCAATAAACACTTTCGGAAGTTGGTACAGACCAGCCGTAGATACGGACATGCCAAGTACCTGGCTGCAAATTACTTGAGCTATAAGTTGCCCTCTCAAATACACTCGAAATCGAAATGCTGGAGTCTCTTTCCACGCCATTTGGGTCAACCAGTTTTAAATCGATATCGTTGTGAGTATCACTTACATTTTCTGGCCACCATAATGCTCCTTCGATTTTTGTGTCACCACTGTTAACTGATATAGGGATGTTCACGGTCATGTGGTTTGTTACGTTAGCCTTGCCCCACCAGGCTCTTCCACCAGTTCCAAGCTCGAGTCGACCGGCCCCTTCAGTATTATTAAAGGGGTAGGGACTCTGGCCAGACAAGATTAAACGCGAGTAAACATGTCCCGGATCAATACTAAAGTTGATACCACGCATCCAGTTTCGCGTTAACGCGGCGGCACCTGCGGCATAGGGTGTTGCACCGCTAGTTCCTGAAAACACCTTGATGGCAATATCACTGGCGCTACTTGCTGTACGAGTAAGTGTGGGCGTTTGAATATCGGGTTTAATTCGATTGTCTGAAGCTGGACCGCGACTTTGGTTGTTATATTGATCCAACGACTCAACAAAATATGCACCGACACCAATAACCTTATGCGCATTGGCTGGTGCATTGACCGTTCCAGCATTAGGCCCATTATTACCGTTTGCTGCGATAATTACTGCACCTGCATCAAATGCCGCGTCAGCAGCAGTGGATATGGCGCTTGCTTCATTACCTCCTCCTTGCATCTCTGCAACAATTACACGATCGAGTATTGCTACAGCTTTTTGGAATCCCTCGACTGTAGCTGTTGTATTCAATCCACCGCAACCACCAGGATAGACTTTAAAACTGTCAAGTGTAATGCGAGACACTCCACGCCGATCATTGCCGAGGTTATTATTACCTGAAATGATCGCTGCGGTCGATGTACCGTGATTCCAGCAATCATCCGATGGATTTGGCGCGGAATCGCAAACCCCATCGGTACAATCAAAGCCAAAATCTATATTTGAGGGAGTATCAAAAAGTGTGTGAGTAAATCGTAGCCCTGTATCTAAAAGACCAATATATCCAGTCGTTTGACCCAGGTTGAAATAAGGATCAGTCTTGATTAAAAAGCGACCTTCAGCAACCGAATCATCGGGGGGTTTGCTACCATCATTTTCTGGCTCGATGTACAACACATCCTCTCTTTGTGATAGCGCTTTAATTTCAGAAAGTGGAACGATGGCAACCACAGCGTTAATTAACCAGAAATCTTGTACAACTTTGACATCATGCCTACTGCTCAATTCTGCTTCTATTTTTTCATAGTATTGTGTACGCCGATTTTGCAGCTTTGTAATGATACTTTCCGCTTTTGACCTCAGTCTTTTGTAATTTTCTTTATCACGATTCATATCCTTCGATGGAATTGGAAAAGGTGGTATCGCTAGATTCTCCTTAAAATTAATAATCACTGTTTCAGTCTGCGAACGCTCTCTATTGGTTAGTCTCTTCCTTAACGCAGGATGCAATTTTGAAGGTGGCTTTTCGAATGTCTGAATTTGTTTTTTGTAAGATTTTGCTTGGACTGTGCTAATATTCTCTAAACTAAGTTTTTTTCGTTGATATTGCGTTATTTGTGCATCTTTAAGCACTCCGGAATGGATGTATCCAGTCGGATCCAGCCCATAACTGGTTTGTTTTTCCCCCGATTGGATTGGTATAACAGCAAGCTTTGTGACATTCTGAGCAAATGTCGGCCCGGAACTGAACACTAAGGCGATAGAAATACATTTCAATTTTTGATTTAACATATTTTGGTCTCTTATTCGTTTGTAATAAGAAAGACAAGCGACTGAAAATTAGTAACTATTTCTAAATACTTCCCTAAATACACCATAAGTAACCATTTATGCACACTAAATCTTTGACTCTAAGATAAGGAAATAGCTAATTATATTCAATGAACCTGACTTCTATTGGAAGAACGAGTACTGCAAATAAAACCCAGACTTCTAAATCAAGTATCTGCAGTGTTTAGTTCCTGGGAAAAGAATACTCTTGGGCAGTTCTACTATCTGTAAAAAAATACACAAGATTCATGTGAAATAATGCCGTCAGGTAGTGAAATGTGAGAATCGTTTGCCCATTGGATCTTGGTTTGACGCAATCCTGAATCCGAAAGATATAATGTTGTGAATAAATATTAGTTCACTTCTACCAATGCCCAAAAACC
The DNA here is from genome assembly GCA_036480195.1 of Methylococcales bacterium. Taxonomy (GTDB): domain Bacteria; phylum Pseudomonadota; class Gammaproteobacteria; order Methylococcales; family JAZGGE01; genus JAZGGE01. Next base: position 5,208 of record JAZGGE010000293.1, on the reverse strand, counting down.
AGTTACTTCGTTTTTCACTAAAACTGACGGCTAATCAGTACTTACAAGTTTATCGAGGCACGGTTAAACGGGTATCGGTTCTAGCTAATGATGGCCGACGTATCGAATTTCCCATACTAAATGTCCATAAATTTCTAACCCGTGATGGCATTTCTGGCGAATTTGAAATGGAATTGACTTGTGATAACAAGTTTGTGGCAATAAGAAAAATCAGCTAGGAGGCTTATGTGGCGTAATATCTATCATGTTGGCATTTAATCTCGTATGGCTTAGTTTATTACCATGAAGGACATGAAGACAATGAAGGAAAGCGAATTTAGCAATTTGTTGAACAAGATAATGGATTGTGCAATTCAATAGAATTCATGATGTAAATAATGACTATTTTCATGGTAAAACTCAACCACTATGGACTGAAAGTCCATAGGTTGCTCTAAACAATGACTGAAAGTCATTTAGCTTTAAGTGGCTACTGTATTACAAAATATTAGATGAATATCACCATGAGGAACATGAAGCTCTTTACTTCTTCGTGTTCTTCATGCTCTTCATGGTAAAGTCAAAAACTGGAATCTGTTGAAATATGAAAAACCTGAATAACAGGTGGGTAACAGCTAAAGCCTTGCACTGAAAGCGCATAGTTTTGAACTAGCGGTCTGTGACAATAAAATATAAGAAAAATTTAGATTCGACCTGAAAATGACAAAAATAATTACAATCATCTCAATCTGTCTAGGACTTCTTTGCGGATTAGCTAAAAGTGAGATAAATCAACTACCCCATTCCTCCATAAGCGATCGAGCCTACAACCTTCTGACTGAGCGGATCGCAGCAAATAGAAAACACTTCTACATTTATAAAGATGCTGATTCAGGTTTCAACCACGGTTTTGCTTCCGGGGTCTTTGCTGATAGCGGAGATACTGTCCGGAAAATCCAAATTGATGCCACTTGTCTGGATGATATCAATAGGTTTGATGGTTGCTCGATCGATCCAAACAAGCTTGACAGAAACCACGTAACCGTTCTCAAAATCACTTTTGCACCTTTGTCCGCCAACGAGTTTGTTGGGTTAAATATTCAAGACCCCAAACACCCCGAACCAGACATCAAAACCAAAGGTTACAACCTGACAAACAGCACCCAGCTACTCTTTGATGCCCGATCACCCGATCAAATCAACATCCAGTTTGGCCTTGGCGGAGGAATGAGTATGTTTCAAGCGATTCCAAAAAACTGGACAGCGATTTCCATTCCGCTGAACTCTCTGAAACCGAAACCCGACCTGAGTAGCGTCCACACTCTATTTACTGTCTCGACAAATGCTAAAAACACCTCGAACGGGGGGATATTGCTTCTTGACAACATTCGCCTTGAGCCGACACCCCAACGCCCATCAAAAACACTGGGATTTCCCCTCAGCACCGAGAGCTTTGGCACAGCACCACTACGAGATTCTGCTACAAAAGCTAAACCTATACCCTCGGATATACTGGTACGCAATCTCACCACAACCTACGAATCCGCACTTGCTGCCATCGCGTTGTTGGAACGAGGGAGGACTGACGATTTAGAAAATGCACAGAGCATTCTCGACACTTTCCACTTCGCTATGCAACACGATACCGCCCTACCTGCATCACCAAAGGATTCCTCCTGGTTGCGCAACGGTTATTCATCTGGCGATATTGCTACGCACCACCTTCGAGAAACGGGAGACAACGATAGCAACACCGTCCGTTTCGCTGGATTCAGCGCAAAATTCTGCGGTTCAACTCACTATTGTCTAATCATGGATGGTGCGACAGGTGGGAATATCGCTTTCGCTATTATCGCCCTTCTTGATGGTTTCCAGGTTATGGAGAAACGCATATATCTTGACGATGCTAGAACCCTGGCAAGCTGGATCTCAAACAACCTCACTGATCACACAGGGAAAGGCTATGGCGGCTATTACCTTGGCTATGCGGATAATGACCCAACACAACGATTGATAAAAGGTAAATCGGTAGAGAATAACGCCGATATATATGCTGCCTTCTCTCGTCTCGCTGCAATTGAAGCTCGATTAGGGAATATCAACGAAGCCAAGGCCTGGACGAATAAAGCCAATTTAGCGGGTGATTTTGTCATGGCAATGCACGATTCAACAACGGGTTGTTTCCTTACCGGCACTGTGCCTGCCGAAACCCTACCTGGCCCGGGCGTAATCCCTGGTAAACAAAAAACGGTCGGCTCTGAACGGATCAATTCCTTTCCCTTTATCGATGCCAGCACCTTTTCCGTATTTGCCCTGGCTGAAACCGCCCGCTATCGAAACCCTATTGATTGGCGGCGCTCCCTGCAATGTATTCTAGGCAAGTATAAACGCTCTGTAGATACAGCTGGAATAACATTTCATGGCTTTAGCATCGACCAAAAGCCCATCGCGGATCAGCAAGGAATTGCTTGGGAATTTACCGCACAAGCTGTGCTCCTAATGCAACTCATTGACCTTTTGCACCCGCAATCCGATTCCTCCATGGAAACGAATTTCTATCTTAAGCAACTGCGACAGGCCCAACAATCCGCTCCGTTCACCGACCGTCATGGATTGGTCGCAAGCACACTAAAAAATGGTCATCGCTTAGCCCCCATAGACCAGTGCTTGAACACCCCGCTACAATGCATTCCCCAACGTGTTGGACTCGCCGCAACGGCCTGGGCCATATTTGCTGAAAAGGGGTTTAACCCTTTGGCCCAACGGTAGGAAACCTACATTAAATTATCTCCAACACTGCCTCGTCTATATCTAAATGCAAAACGAAATACAATCTAGCGCGAATCGGGATGAACGCCTAACCGATTGGCGATATCATGGTTATCCCGGAAGATATCCAGGCGGTATTCTACCCAACTATTGCACACCGGGTTTTTTTAATCCACGTTATGAGCTTAGAAGAGATTTTTTGATCGGCGAGTTAATGGAAAAAATCCTGCAAAGAGGCGTTGCTCCCTAATCGACAGATTGCTCGTTTTTATTTTATAGCTCCTCTCTCTCCACTTTGAGAATTTCCAGCTTATCCGCTTTCAGTTTACGAGTAAAATCAAGGGCAATATAATTCGTACCCACCCAAAGATTAAACGCTGCTTTTGCCTCCACATCGCCGCCGCCGACGACATCCATTGACGCGGCACCATTAGAGTTGATTTCCCTTATGGCAACAATAACAGCATATTTGTCACTAAAAAGTGCATTTTTCTCCACCTCGAATTCAATACTCAACCTATCGCCTACCTGAAACTCCACATCCCGACCGTCACTACCAAACCCACCCGGATCAACTTCTATTTTTCCAGTATATTGGCTCACTGGCGCGTAGGGTACGACAAATTCATTATCCCAAACATAAGGTGTACATAAAAGCGGTCGAGCATCCTTATCGAAGTCCACGACGTAATCCTCTTTATACAACCTCTTGATTTTTCCTTTGGTAAAAAAACCATGGCAATCCGCTAGTATTACGGAGCCTACAGGGTAATGTTCAGCACCTGCACCGGCAGAAATAAGATAGCTCACCAATACCAACGGAATTATTTTTAATTTTTTCATATTTATCCTCCTCTCTTTGTTATTACCTGGATCCGTGAGTCCATGGCGGATGCAGAGTGCAAGACATTGGTTTCACAGTGGAATCAAAAAATCTTTGCTTCACCCATAGGTTAAGCGGATGCTTTTTGAACCGCTGTAGAAACAAGGGCTTGCACTCCGTGTCGTCATGGGCTCACGGATCCAGGTATTAGTGTTATGAACGAGAAACGCCTTATCTTTACCCATCATCTTTCAAAACACGACCCCTAACATATAGAATCAGCTGACAAAGTACAAGGATAGGATTGTACCAGGAGGCAAGAAAATTTCTCGGACTAGCGACAAAGATCATCCACCAGCCCGTTAGACTTTAATCTGATAAGAAATAGTCTACACTTCTAGATATATCCATCACGAATATTTTTTCAGTCGTCTGAGTAAAAAACAGCCTGGATTGGTAAAGAACCAGAGCCAAAACTGTAATCATTAAGAAGTCATTGTAAGGAATCCCGCATATGTCCAGTTTTATTCAATCTGTCGATGATCGAACTCGTTTGGCAGGTACCAACCGGTTGGAAGTCTTAATGTTTGGTTTGGGCACAGACTCAAATACCAATCGGAACGAAATCTATGGCATTAACGTATTCAAGGTACGGGAAGTCATGCATATTCCAGAAATAACCAGTGCCCCCGACATGCCGAATGCCATTGAAGGAATGGTGAGTCTGAGGGGAGTCATGGTACCGGTTATTAATCTACCGACCTACTGCGGAATTCAGACTGAAGAAAAACCAAATATTCTGATGATCACTGAATACAACAAACATATTCAGGGGTTTCTAGTCCATTCCGTCGACACCATAAAGCGACTAAACTGGAGCGACGTAAAAGTACCCCCATCAATGCTTGTGAATCAAATACACGGATTGGTCACCGCAGTCGCAGAGATTGAAGAAGGCCGCATGGTTATGATCATGGATGTCGAAAAGGTGCTCGCCGAAACAGCCAGTTTTTACGAAGATGAAAGTATTTTCGATGGTATATATCAACATACCGGCGACAGCATTACTATACTGTTTGCAGATGACTCCAGCGTTGCCAGGTCGCAGATAACAAAGACCCTGGATAAAATGGGAATCAACCATATTGGCCTGATAAACGGAGCGGAAGCCTGGAAAAAACTCTCGGATCTGGCTGCACAAGCTGAACTAAGCGGTCGACAAATTTCGGATATTATTCAGATTATTCTAACCGACGTGGAAATGCCGGAAATGGACGGTTATGTATTGACCCAAAAAATAAAATCTGACCCCCGTTTTAAGGAAATCCCAGTCATCATGCATTCCTCCCTCTCCGCCAACCGGGCATTAGGGAAAAGTGTTGGTGCGGACGCATACGTACCTAAATTTGCACCGCATGAATTATCCACGGCGATTAAGGATCTAATCAGCATCAAAAATACTGGATAGGACAACACACCAATATCCAACAAAAAGTGCTTCGGGTTCGTCTCTAGGAGCCTGTCCGAGAATAGAAGCCGCAGCGAGGGAAATCCATTTTGAGTCAGATTTTTCGATCATTTGAGGCGAATAGTGGGTCTATTTAACGAAAATGATCGGGAAATCTGGCCAAAATGGA
>JAZGGE010000292.1:0-5378 GCA_036480195.1 Methylococcales bacterium | reverse complement strand
ACGCAGCAGGCTGCAGATACGACACTTAACGTGGTCGACGAATTGCTGCCAGTTTCAGATCGGCTAGTTGACCAAGCAGGCGAGCTATCGGTTCGATGGAATCGGTTTCTCCAGAAAGAAATGCCTTTTGATGAATTCAAGGCGTTAAGTATAGAGCTTGCTGATTACTTCGATGCGACCCAGGACGGATTGAAAACGATGCAAACCAAATTAAATGAAATCGTTATGGCGCAAAGCTTTCAAGATCTGACCGGGCAAATTATCCGACGGGTGATTAATTTGGTGCATGATGTTGAGCAGAGCATGGTGGAGCTGGTCAGAATTTCGGGTAAGCCTGTTGCTCAAGCGCATAATAGCAATGAACCTGAGTTGGCAGGGCCGGTTGTACCGGGGCTTGAAAGTAATGATTCAGTGACGAATCAGGATGATGTGGATGATTTGTTGTCCAGTTTGGGATTTTGAGCGTGAACGAGTGAGAGATTAACGGGATAGGCCGATGGCAATAGATTTAGAAGATGAAATTCTACAAGACTTCTTAGTTGAAGCGTCAGAAATACTTGATCAACTCGGTGAACAGCTGGTTGAGCTGGAGCAATCACCGGACGATTACGAATTGCTCAACGCGATTTTTCGAGGTTTCCATACGGTTAAAGGAGGCGCAGGATTTCTCGCTTTGACGGCTTTAGTTGACCTGTGTCACAACGCCGAGAACGTCTTTGACGTTTTACGCCAGGGAGATCGGCGGGTAGATGCAACGCTCATGGACGTGGTGTTGCAAGTTCTGGATATAGTTAACGAAATGTTTGGTGAGATACGTGCGGGTGAAGATCCGACGCCAGCTGATCAATCCGTCCTAGATACACTTTCCATATATACCAAGCCTATGGATGAAGATGAGCAAGCGGCCATTTCAGATCCAGCTGAGAGCTCAGTGACGACCGCATCTGCGGAAGAAGAAGACCTAATAGAAGCAGAATTTGAAGCAATGCTGGATTCTGCGGCGAAAAAAGAAGCACCGGGCGAAGCTTCTGACGAGATTAATGAACAGGAATTCGATGAGTTATTGGATGCTCTTCATGGCTCTGGAGGTTCACCCACTCCATCCGGGATATCTGATGAACAGCAAGATTCAGAATCAGAAGAAAGCAGTGGTGGGATAGCAACGTCTGATGAGATAACTGAACAGGAATTTGATACGTTGTTAGATCAATTACATGGAAAGGATGCATCAAGTGGTGGCCAACAAACCCAGCAAGAGCAAGGGAAAGAAATTGCAGAAATGCCAAAAACGGGTGAGATTTCTGAGCAAGAGTTTGACGATCTTCTGGATAACTTGCATGGAAAGGGGAAACATAGTGTTCCCGAGGTTAAAGTAGAGCCTTTAGAAAGTGAATCTGCTGCAGTCGTCCCCCCTGAACAACCAAGTAGTACTGTCAAGGAAACGAGTCAACAGTCCGTGGTTGAATCGGAATCCAGTGCAGTAGTAGAGGCACCCACTCCAGTCGCTGCGATTAAAAAACCTAAAGAGAAAAAGCCGGTTAAAAGTCAGGGGGCACCAGTGGAAGCAACCGTGAGGGTAGATACCCAACGGTTGGATGACATTATGAATATGGTGGGTGAATTGGTGTTGGTGAGAAATCGCTTTGAGACGCTAAAGAATTTAACACAGGACGAAGAAATCGGTAAAGCCGTTGCCAATCTTGACGTGGTGACATCGGATTTGCAACTTGCTGTGATGAAAACACGGATGCAGCCCATAAAAAAGGTGTTCGGTAGATTCCCCCGTGTAGTCAGAGATTTGGCGCGTAATCTGAATAAGGAAATCAATCTGGAACTGAGGGGTGAAGAGACTGATCTGGATAAAAACCTGGTAGAAGCATTGGCTGATCCTTTGGTTCACTTGGTCCGAAATGCTGTGGATCATGGTGTAGAAACGCCGGAAATCAGGGAGGCGGCAGGTAAACCCCGGCAAGGTCATGTCATATTAACTGCTTCTCAGGAAGGTGATCATATTGAACTGTCCATTGAAGATGATGGAAAGGGTATGAATCCCGAAATGCTAAGGGGAAAAGTAGTTGAAAAAGGGTTAATGGATGAAGAGGCAGCCGCACGGTTAGACGATCGAGGGTGTTTTAATCTGATCTTTATGCCCGGATTTTCCACAAAAACAGAAATATCTGATGTTTCAGGTCGTGGCGTCGGCATGGATGTTGTTAAAACCAGTATTGTGAAAATGAATGGGACAGTAGATGTCGATTCGGTGGAAGGACAGGGCAGTCGGATTATAATCAAAGTGCCGTTGACATTGGCAATAATGCCAACGTTGATGGTTAAGCTGAGCGATCAACCTTTTGCTTTCCCCCTCTCCAGTGTTGTAGAGATTCTGGATCTTGATCTCTCCAAAACTAACAACGTCGATGGTCAATTGGTAGTGATTGTACGGGATCGAACCTTGCCTTTATTCTATATAAAAGAGTGGTTGGTTCAGGGTTATATGCGAACTGGAACTGAAGACGATTTTCGAGGGCATGTCGTGGTTGTGAACCTGGGAGGGCGTCATGTTGGATTTGTTGTGGATCATTTAATTGGCCAGGAAGAAGTCGTTATTAAACCACTGGGTGCTCAGTTGCATGGGTTGCCAGGATTGGCAGGAGCAACGGTTACCGGCGATGGGAATATTGCCCTGATATTGGATATGCCGGGGCTGATGAAGAAATTTGCAGCTTAATTTGGCTGTAAAGTGATTTTAGGTGGATTCATTTCTACTTAAAGGAAAGAATAATTCTTTTGTAAAAACCATATACTATTTCCCCTTTCATAGACCTTATGACTGTTCGCGTACTCGTTGTTGATGATTCCAGCTTTATTCAGCACCGTCTCATCGATATTTTGAACGAAGAGCGAAATATGAAAGTGGTCGGTGTTGCCAACAATGGACGGGAAGCGATTATCCAGAATGCGCTTCTTAAGCCTGATGTGATTACTATGGATGTTGAAATGCCGGTTATGGATGGCATTACAGCAGTAAGGCGCATCATGCGCCAACAACCCGTACCCATATTGATGTTTTCCGCGGCAACCACAGTAGGTGCTCGAGCAACATTGGATGCTCTTGATGCCGGTGCTTTGGATTTTTTACCTAAACAGCTAGATGATATCAATACGGACAAAGGGGCTGCCAAACGGTTGCTACGGTGGCGTGTTCGGGGGTTGGCAGGGCAAACACCTTGGCTTAGGAAAGCTAGACAATCCCAATATCATTCAGGTCGTAAACCAGAGCAGATACGGTCAAATACATCTCACGGTCTCCGCGATGTAAAGTTGTTAACGATTGCAGCATCTACCGGTGGGCCTGTCGCATTACAACGGTTACTAACTTCACTTCCTGACACTTTTCCGTTACCCATTGTTCTGATTCAGCACATGCCCAAATATTTTACTCGAAGCTTTGCAGAGCGGTTGAACCAACTCTGTCAGATACGCGTTAAAGAAGCTGAAGATGGAGATTATCTTGCGCCTGGATTAGCTTTGCTCGCGCCAGGGGGGACACAGTTGGAGATTCGGCGTAGTGCCAAAGGTCACAGTGTTTTGGTTCGCGAGAGCCGGACAGGTGAAACTTATCAACCCAGTGCAGATGTTACGTTTAATTCAATTGCCAGGAACTATACTGACAAAATCCTAGCACTGGTTTTGACTGGCATGGGTTCGGATGGCAAGTTGGGTGCTGTAGAGTTAAAGAAAAAAGCGGGTTTGATTTGGGCACAAAATGAAGCAGGCTGTACCGTTTATGGGATGCCGAAGGTAATTATAGAATCTGGCCTGGCTGACAACGTTTTTGATCTGGATGAAATGTCAACGACGTTAAAGGAGATCCAATGGATGCGCTGAGTGTTATTGGTATCATCGTTGCGTTTGTCGCCATTCTAGGCGGTAATTATTTGGATGGTGGGCATATCGACGCGCTTGTCAATGGCCCGGCAATTGTCATCGTACTGGGTGGAACCATTGGAGCGATCTTACTACAGACGCCCCCGCAGGTATTTTCCCATGGAATTCGGATGTTGAAATGGGTGATTATCCCACCTAAAATTGCTTCAAAAGCGCAAATCAAAAAAATGGTGCATTGGAGTGCCCTGGCGCGAAAAGAAGGTTTGCTGGGGTTGGAATCAATTATGACAACAGAGAAGGATCCGTTTGCCAAGAAGGGGCTGATATTGCTGGTGGACGGTAATGAGCCCGAGATTATCCGGGATTGCATGGAGGTCGAACTGTCTACAAAGGAGCAAAGGGATTTTAGTGGCGCTAAGGTTTTTGAAGCAATGGGAGGCTATTCGCCTACTATCGGGATTATCGGTGCTGTTATGGGATTGATCCATGTGATGCAGAATTTGGGTGATCCCAGCAAATTAGGGAGTGGTATTGCGACCGCTTTCGTGGCGACTATCTACGGTGTCGGACTGGCAAATTTGCTGTTTTTGCCAGTAGCCAACAAGTTGAAAGCTCAAGGATATGCATTGGCTCAATATCGGGAATTGACTATCGAAGGAATCATTGCGATTGCTGAAGGTGAAAATCCCCGTAATATAGAAACAAAACTGTCAGGATTCTTGCACAATTAGCTATGGCAAGACGAAAAAGAGTCGTTGAAGAGCCCGAAAATCATGACCGTTGGTTAGTCTCCTATGCAGACTTCATTACCTTGCTGTTTGCTTTTTTCGTGGTTATGTACTCAATTTCTTCAGTTAACGACGGAAAATTTAGAGTGTTATCAGAATCATTGGAACACGCCTTTCAGCGTACAGAATTGAGTCTGGATCCTATTCAGATAGGTGAAATTCAGCGTAGTCAAGAGTCACCCATTGAAGATTTGGTTGTTATCGAAGAGCCATTGCGACAACAGCAAGATTCGAAGTCTGATGAATCAAAGGGGCAGAGCGAAATTGATGCTCTGGCGAAGGTTGCCAGTCAAATGGAAGAGATTCTTTCACCTTATATTAAACAGGACTTAATCGATATAAAAAGAAACAACCTCTGGATTGAAATTGAAATGAAAAGTGGTTTGCTGTTTACCAGCGGTCGTACTGATCTCGCGGATGAGGCAGCACCAGTGCTTCGTAAAATAGCGCAGATTTTGAGACAGATGCCAAATCCGATTCTGGTGGAAGGTTATACTGATAATCTGCCAATCAGCAGCATAGAATTTCCCTCAAATTGGGAGCTTTCTTCCGCCCGCGCGTCCAGTGTAGTTGCGCAATTAGTGCAAAATGGTGTTAATCCCATAAGACTGGCAGCGGTAGGTTACGGGGAATATCATCCAATTGCTGATAACCGCTTTGAGCCTGGGCGATATAAGAATCGGCGTGTCGTTATAGTTGTAC
>JAZGGE010000291.1:0-7637 GCA_036480195.1 Methylococcales bacterium | reverse complement strand
CGCACCTCCAATAGAATAGTCTCCGCTTGTTTGTTACGGGCTTCCTCTATCAGTTTCTCCAGCATACGTTTTCCAATCCCTTTGTTCTGCGCTTTGGGAGATACGCATAAATTCATAATATGGCATTCGCCTGCCCCTAGGGAAAGGATGCCATAGGCAATAACCTGTCCTACCTGTAGATAAACCCAACACAAGTAATTTGCTTTGAAGCAATCTTGAAAAACGTCTTTGCCCCAAGGAAAATCATAAACTTGTTTCTCGATATCAGTTACTGCGTCAAAATCAGAAAAACCCATCCGACGGAATTCGTATACATCATCTCGCTCAGCGAGTTTTGGAAAAATTTTACCGTAGAAATCGCGTTCTGCATTGTAGCTAATGGAGCCCCATATCCAACTAAAAAACTCATTCATTGTATTCTTTTATTGTTGTTGTTAAATATACTTCTTGCGCCCAAGAATACCCATTTTCAGCACACATCTTTTCGCGAAGAGCATCGTTGTAGAACCTTGAAAGAGATGACTCTTCCTGCGATTCTACGCCTAGCCCTTCACGAAAATATACGCACTCAAAACGGACATTCTTGAACGCGAAAGGTATATTAAATTCTTCGTGTAGAAATCGCTAGTTTTTTCGAATTACTTTTTCCGCCAGTCGAATGTCATCCCAAGCTTTTCGTTTCTCTAAGGGTGACCGGAGTAAATAAGCGGGGTGATAAAAAACCACGAGGGGAATATTATCGTAGTCATGAATTCTACCTCTGAGTTGGCCTATGCTCGAAGTCGTCTTCAACAGATTCTGCGCTGCAATGCGGCCTACTGCCAGAATAATTTGTGGATTAAGAAGCATGACCTGTTGTTTTAAAAAAGCTTCACAAGCGGAGACTTCCTCCGGTTGAGGGTCTCTATTGTTTGGTGGACGGCACTTGAGGATATTTGCAATAAAAACCTGTTCTCTGGCGTATCCCAGCGCTCGTAACATTTCATTGAGTAATAATCCTGCGCGACCCACGAATGGCTCACCTTGTTTATCTTCATTTGCTCCTGGCGCTTCTCCAATTACCATGCAATTGGCTTGGTGATCACCCACACCAAAAACGGTTTGTATTCGCGATTGATGTAGTGGACAAGCCGTACATTTCGCGACCTCTTTTGCTAGCCTGTCCCAAGTTTGGTTGTTGTTATGTCCGCCTGGATATAATTCTGGCGATTCCTCAAGCGTTTTTGATTCTGTCCTGGTAAGTATTAACTTGTCCGGAAATTTTTCCGTTATTTCGTCCTGCCGATTTGATCTGGGTATGCTGTTTTGCACAGGTATTCTGGGTGTCCAAAGCTGAATTCCCATTGCATCCAGGTATCGTATCCGGGTTGTATGTTTTTCGTGCATGAACATTCGATACTCAAAGTAGGTGACTTTCTATAGAAAACGTGAAGTAGAAAGTCTTACTGTAGTCAGTTGCAGCAAGATTTTCTACCACCGTTTCATAGGAGCATGCAGATAACCTGGGACTTGTTGTCGGACTGTTATATTTGTCCACTCTGCGGGTGCTTCCTCCGGTCTTCAGCTAACAGGCGGTTGGCAGCGTTAACATAGGCTTTAGCTGATGCGATCACGATATCCGTATCGGCTCCTTGCCCGTTTACGATACGGCTATTCCTGGACAGACGCACCGTCACTTCCCCCTGTGCATCAGTACCACTGGTAATATTATTCACCGAATAAAGCTCTAAATTTGCTCCTGTTTTTAATATTGATTCAATGGCTTGAAAACTGGCATCAACCGCACCACCGCCTTCTGACAGTTTTGTTTTTTCTTCATCGTTAACCCGGAGCGTTATTTTCGCTTTAGGTGTTTCCCCTGTTTCAGAACAAACTTGTAATGAAATAAGCTTTATGTGCTCATCTTCCGCTTCAAGGCTGGCTTCAGTAATCAAAGCCTGCAAGTCCTCGTCAAAAATTTCGTGCTTTTTATCGGCTAAATCTTTGAACCGGGTAAATGCTGAGTTTAGCTCTTCTTCGGACTCGAATTCTGTTCCGAGTTCACTCATGCGAGAGCGGAAAGCATTACGTCCTGAGTGCTTTCCCAACACCATTCGGTTGGAGGTCCAGCCGACATCTTCGGCCCGCATGATTTCGTATGTTTCGCGACTTTTTAATACGCCATCCTGGTGAATGCCTGCTTCATGGGCAAAAGCATTAGCGCCGACAATCGCCTTATTGGGTTGAACTGGGAATCCGGTAATACTGGAAATCAATTTCGAGCAGGTAACGATTTCCCGGGTTTCTAAATCCGTTTGACATGGAAAGACATCCTGTCTGGTTCGCACGGCCATTACCACTTCTTCGAGTGAAGCGTTACCCGCGCGCTCACCCAGTCCATTAATCGTGCATTCCACTTGACGGGCTCCGTTCATTACGGCAGCGAGGGAATTGGCTACTGCTAAACCCAAATCATTATGACAATGAACCGAGAATATCGCTTTGTCAGAATTGGGAATTCGCTCGATTAAATTGCTAATTGTTTTACCGAATTGTTCTGGAACGCTATAGCCAACAGTATCTGGTATATTCAGGGTGCGCGCGCCAGCATCGATTACCGCTTCCAAAATACGGCACAAGAAATCTTCATCAGAACGTCCGGCATCTTCCGGTGAGAATTCTACGTCATCGGTATACTGTCTTGCCCGTTTGACTGCTCTAACGGCGTGTTCTATAACTTGTTCCGGCTCCATCCGAAGCTTCATTTTCATATGAATAGGAGACGTGGCGATGAACGTATGTATCCGTGATTTATCAGCGTTTTTAATCGCTTCACCCGCGCGATCAATATCCTTATCCAAAGTCCTGGCCAATCCACAGACCGTACTATTGTGAATTACTTCGGCCACTGCTTTAACTGCTTCAAAATCTCCAGGACTTGCTGCTGGAAAACCTGCTTCGATAACATCAACTTGCAACCGCTCCAGTGCTTTTGCAATACGAACTTTCTCGTCACGGGTCATAGATGCGCCGGGACTTTGCTCGCCGTCTCGCAATGTAGTGTCAAATATAATGAGTTTGTCAGTCATGGAAAAACCTCTGTTTTCTGCTGCACTCTAGGAGCGCATAAATAAAATTACTGGAAGAAAAGTGTGCTTACGTTTTATGCCCCACAGGGCAGCAGGCACAGAGGTAGAATTGAGGTAGTAGTGGGTGTACCTATAGAATCATCGCATGCGAATGCGAAGTATGTGGAAACAGCTAAGAATCCCGCTAGGAATTTCATTGTGTTTTGAACTCTTTCATAGATCTAAATATAATCTAATTTCTATAGTACAGCAACCCGCAAGTTCCACTAACAATGTGACGGTCTATATTTCCGATAACCGCGTTGAATAAGCTTGACGTAGAACGACTAATTTAAGCGATTGCAACAACGCAGATGGCCGCTTATCGGCTTACTATACCCGTCAATACAACATGAAGGAGTACTAGTCTGCCAAGCGAGAGATTCAATTACCGGGCTTTTTTCGAGCACCAAATCCACGACGCCGTAACAGTAGCAGAGTAATAACCGGCCCTGATAACGCGTAGATTGCAAAGAGGAGAAATAACATCAGCGGCGGATGGGCGAAGATAACAGCGAATCCTAACATAACTAATATGGCGACAACGAACGGAACTTTGCCATGAAGGTTAATGTCTTTGAAGCTATAGTAGCGGATGTTACTGACCATCAACAGGCCCGTCGATGCGGTGAGCACCAAGGCGACGTAGCGGACATCTTCTCCCTGCAGATCATAAAAGATACTTACCCAGATAAAGCCGGCAATTAGCCCAGCCGCTGATGGGCTGGGTAGCCCTTGAAAGTAGCGTTTGTCAGCAGTTGCCAGCATTGTATTGAACCGAGCCAATCTTAATGCACCTCCTGCTGCATGAACGAATGCGACAAACCATCCGAGTTTGCCGAAGCTGATTAGTGACCACATATATACGACCAGAGCCGGTGCAGCAGCGAACGAAATCATATCCGCCATGCTGTCATATTGTGCGCCGAAATCACTTTCTGTGTGGGTTAATCGTGCGACCCTACCATCCAATCCATCCAGTACCATTGCAATAAATATGGATACAGCGGCTAGCTCGAATTTGTTGTTGATAGCAGCCGTAATGGCATATAGGCCAGAAAAAAGCGCTGCTGTCGTAAAGAGATTGGGCAGCAGATATATACCACGGCTACGAATTTTGTGTTTGTGTTCCACGGGAACGCTGCCTTTTATCTGAATAGTTTAGTTTTTTTCCTTATCAACTATCTTGTTAGCTTTGATCCAGGGCATCATGTCTCGCAAACGGGTACCCACTTCTTCAATTTGATGTTCGCGTCCAAGTCGCCGTTTGGCTTTTAAGGTCGCAGCGCCTGCCTGGTTTTCCAAAATAAATTCCCGGGCGAATTCCCCATTTTGAATCTCTTGCAGGATTTTCTTCATTTCCTTTTTGGTTTCACTGTTAACAACTCGTGGGCCACGAGTGAGGTCTCCGTATTCAGCGGTATTGGAAATGGAATACCGCATATTAGCGATACCCCCTTCGTACATGAGATCCACAATGAGCTTAAGTTCATGAAGGCATTCAAAGTAGGCCATTTCCGGCGCATAGCCTGCTTCTACCAGGGTTTCAAAACCGGCTTGAACCAATGCTGTTGCACCCCCGCATAGCACGGCCTGTTCCCCGAATAAATCTGTCTCGGTTTCCTCCTTAAACGTCGTTTCAATGACGCCCGCACGACCTCCACCATTTGCAGAAGCGTATGACAACGCGATTTCTTTCGCCATACCGGAAGAATCTTGAAAGACCGCAATTAGTGATGGAACACCTCCGCCTTCGGTATAAGTGGAACGCACCAAGTGTCCCGGCCCTTTAGGTGCAATCATAAGGACATCCAAATCAGAACGGGGTTGGATCTGCTCGAAATGTATGTTGAACCCATGGGCGAAAGCCAGTGCGGATCCACTTTTAATATGAGGTTCCACCTGTTCGATATAGAGTTTGGCCTGATGCTCGTCAGGGGCTAAAATCATGATTAGATCAGCAGTCTTGACGGCTTCCTCAATGGACAATACCTCCAAACCGGCATTCTGGGCTTTAGTCGCAGAGGAAGACCCTGGCCGCAAGCCGACGACAACTTTTACTCCAGAGTCCTGGAGGTTGTTCGCGTGAGCGTGACCTTGGGAGCCATAACCAATGATTGCAACTTTCTTACTCTGTATTATGGAAAGGTCAGCATCTTTATCGTAATAGACTTGCATGTATTTTCTCGCTTTATATTTTGATTTTGTAGATAGTGTTTATTCATGATGCCACGGCATAAATATGAGGTTTAACGTGGAATCCAGAAATATTCTTAGATTATCGACTTACAAATGAAGCCCTTTTTCTCCCCGGCAAATTCCAGTCGGGCCAGAACGGACGACCTCGATGATATCGTCTGCGGATAACGTCTCAATAAACGCATCGAGTTTTTTGGTTTCTCCCGTTATTTCTATGGCATAGGTTGAATCGGTTACGTCAAGAATGTTGCCACGAAAGATATCAGCCAATCGCTTAACTTCTTCCCTGCTATCCCCAGTATCAACTCTGACTTTAATCATCATCATTTCCCTTTCGATATGATTGTTATCTGCCATATCGATTAATTTGACGACGTCAATAAGCTTGTTCAACTGTTTCTTTATTTGCTCTATTACCTGATCATTTCCCCGAGTGACTAGTGTCATTCTTGATAACGTTGAATCTTCAGTAGGGGCTACGGTTAGCGACTCAATGTTGTAACCTCTGGCTGAAAACAGACCTGCAACCCTGGACAGTGCGCCCGCCTCGTTCTCGATCAAAATCGATATAATGTGACGCATGGTCAGGCAAGCTCCCGGTCAGTCAATGTTCCGGGTGCCAAACGCATATTATTATGAGCTTTGCCTGCTTCAATCATCGGATAAACATTTTCAGTGCGATCCGTTAGAAAATCAAGAAAAACAGTTCTGTCTTTCATCTTGAAGGCTTCTTCCAGCGCCGGTCTCACATCTTCAGGGTTCTCGATACGAATGCCTACATGGCCATAACTCTCCGCTAATTTGACGAAATCAGGAATCGTATCCATGTATGAATGGGAATAGCGACTTTCGTAAGAAAACTCCTGCCATTGCCGAACCATCCCCATATACCGGTTGTTCAGATTAACGATCTTGACAGGTGTTTTATACTGCAAGGCGGTTGCCAGCTCCTGAATACACATCTGAATACTGGCTTCCCCAGTTATACAGGCGACATCCGCATCCGGGTGGGCTAATTTGATTCCGATAGCAGCGGGTAACCCGAATCCCATCGTCCCGAGCCCACCGGAATTTGCCCAATGTCTGGGTTTATCAAACTTATAATATTGAGCAGCCCACATTTGATGCTGACCTACATCTGAAGAAATATATGCGGCTCCCTTGGTGACTTCGTAAAGTTGCTCGATAACATACTGTGGTTTTATTTCATTACTTTCTCTGTCGTATTTTAGGCAGTCGATTTTTCGCCATTCTTCGATTTGACTCCACCAGGCATCCACCAAATCTTTGCTTATCTTTGGCCGAGTTTCTTTTATCATCGCGATCATATCTACCAACACAGATTTGACTTGCCCTACAATCGGAACATCAACACGAACATTTTTCGAAATGGATGAAGGGTCAATATCGATATGAATGATTTTAGCGTCTGGGCAAAACTCACTGAGCTTTCCGGTAACCCGGTCATCAAAACGGGCACCGATGGCAATAAGTACATCACAACCATACATAGCCATGTTGGCTTCGTAGGTTCCGTGCATTCCCAACATCCCGAGATTCTGTTTGTCAGTTGCCGGATAAGCCCCAAGCCCCATCAGTGTATTGGTGAGAGGAAACTTTAGCATGCGGGTTAATTTTATCAACGCCTCTGAGGCATCACCCAGTACAACGCCACCGCCAACGTACAGGATTGGACGTTTAGCGCTCAGGATTAAATCTACAGCCTTTTTGATCTGTCCTTTATGGCCCTTTGCTGCCGGACTATAGGACCGCATGTTGACCTGTTTCGGGTACTTATAGGGGATTTTGATGTTCGGATCATTAACATCTTTTGGTATATCAATTACTACTGGACCAGGACGTCCCGTTGTCGCTACATAAAATGCTTTTTTTATGGTTTCGGCAATATCATTTACATCTTTAATCAGAAAATTATGCTTTACGCAGGGACGCGTAATCCCAACCATATCCACTTCCTGAAATGCATCACTACCAATGAGTGGGGTTGCAACTTGCCCACTGATAACGATCATGGGGATTGAATCCATAAAAGCTGTTGCAATACCGGTCACCGCATTGGTTGCTCCTGGCCCAGAGGTAACTAATACGACCCCGGGTTTTCCGGTTACGCGGGCATAACCATCCGCTGCGTGTGTTGCGCCCTGCTCATGCCGGACAAGAATATGTTTGATGTCTTCTTGTTTGAACAATGCATCGTATAAATGTAAGACCGCACCGCCAGGATAGCCAAATATGTATTCGACGCCTTCGTCTTTTAGACACTGTACAACGATATCTGCCCCGTTGAGCTCCACTTTACTTACCTCGGTT
>JAZGGE010000290.1:0-26137 GCA_036480195.1 Methylococcales bacterium | reverse complement strand
CTCAAAATGGGCATTCTTGAACGCGAAAGGTATATTTACCCGCTTGAACAATGTTTTAGATCGTGGGGTTTTATGCACTAAACGTATGTCAGTAACATTACTTGTGTTTTTAGTTTCGCATTTTGCTTTTATCAGTGGTAAGATGTCTCGCACTAACCTTGAAAGCTGCTTCGCTTGCTTATAGATACCCGTTACCATCCCTTTGTTACCTTTAAGTTTTAGTCGTCATCAAAGGGATATTCATTTTATTCGTAGCGTTCGGCTGCGATTCGCATTATGTTTCGACAATAGTAAGCGAAATAGTTCAAAACATTTTATTACAACCATTTGGAGAAATAAGCATGAGTGAGTCCATTGTTCATGTAACTGACGAAAATTTCGAGGAGACTGTTCTTAAATCGGATCAGCCTGTTCTCGTGGACTATTGGGCAGAGTGGTGTGGTCCCTGTAAAATGATTGCCCCGATACTTGATGAAATTGCCTCTGAATATGGAGGCAAGATAACAATAGCTAAGTTGAATATAGATGAGAACCCCTCCACACCGCCGCGATATGGTGTTCGGGGGATACCGACACTCATGCTATTTAAAGATGGTGACGTCGAAGCAACGAAAGTTGGCGCGGTATCGAAATCTCAACTTTCCTCATTTATCGACGAGAGTATATGATAGATCTCGTCTTGAGGCTAAGGCATACTTTGCACCAATTTTGGCGAAATTTAGTGTTAGTTCTCACGTCATGTATTAATAGTTCCATAAATTCTCGCACTATAAATTATTCAAATTACTATAGCCATTGGACGTGATGGGAAATTTACTGCGAATACTGTTGGAACTATATAATATCCCTACTACAGCTGAAGCCTTCAATAAAATTGTTTTTTCAAACGTATGGAAAAACATGTTGCTGCCTATCAACAACACTCTAAATCAGGTGTAATCCGATTAACTTGAGACGCACCCGCGTAGAACATTCGATTTAGTAAGCGTACTGTCAAATAGCTTTTCAAATATCAAACTCCTTTGACGGAAAGGTTCGTTATTTCTCCTAATAGAGTACGGCCTGCGCGAACTTTCAAAATACATTCTCAACGATCAACATGAATCTCACTGACCTTAAAAGAAAATCTGTACCTGAACTTATCGATATCGCCGAGTCATTAAAAATAGATGGTGTGGCACGAGCGAAAAAACAAGACTTGATTTTTGGTATTCTCAAGAAAAATGCAAAAATTGGTGAGGATATTTTTGGTGATGGGATACTGGAAATTCTCCAGGATGGTTTTGGTTTCCTTCGTTCTGCGGATAGCTCTTATTTAGCAGGGCCCGCTGATATTTATGTTTCCCCCAGTCAGATTCGCCGCTTTAGCTTACGGACAGGCGATACGATAAATGGAAAAATACGTCCGCCGAAAGATAGTGAGCGCTATTTTGCCATGCTCAAAGTTGAAAAAATCAACTATGAGGCACCTGAAAATACCAAGCATAAGATTCTATTCTCTAACCTGACGCCATTATTTGCCAATGAAAGGTTTGTTTTGGAGTTGGGTAACGGCACTACAGAGGATTTGACTGCCAGAGTGATTGATATCTGCTCCCCCATTGGGAGAGGGCAGCGGGGACTAATTGTTTCTCCGCCTAAAGCCGGCAAAACGATGATTCTGCAAAACATCGCCCAATCGATTGCCGAAAAATACCCAGAGTGCATTCTTATTGTTCTTCTTATAGACGAGCGTCCCGAGGAAGTAACGGAGATGCAACGCTGTGTTAAAGGCGAGGTTGTCTCCAGCACTTTTGACGAACCCCCTGCCCGCCATGTCCAAGTGGCAGAAATGGTAATTGAAAAAGCTAAACGCCTTGTCGAACATAAGCGGGATGTTGTCATATTGCTTGATTCGATCACGCGTCTAGCTCGTGCCTACAACACTGTCGTACCGTCATCGGGTAAAGTGCTTACCGGGGGTGTGGATTCAAACGCACTTGAGCGACCCAAACGGTTTTTTGGTGCAGCGCGAAATATCGAAGAAGGTGGTAGCCTTACTATTATTGCTACCGCATTGGTTGATACGGGCTCTCGCATGGACGAAGTTATCTACGAAGAATTCAAAGGAACCGGAAATATGGAGTTGCACCTGGAAAGGAAAATTGCTGAAAAGCGAATTTATCCGGCAATTAGCATCAATCGGTCGGGTACACGACGTGAAGAGTATTTGGTTGATCCAGAGGAGCTTCAAAAAACCTGGATACTCCGAAAAATACTTCAGCCCATGGATGACATGGCTGCGATAGAGTTTTTACTGAGTAAGTTTAAAGATACGAAAACTAACATCGAATTTTTTGAATCTATGAGACGTTGAGGATTAGTGTCCTTGACAGGCTCCATTTTAATCTTATCTTCCCCTATAGTTTGCTGGGAGTCCCAATTCAATTCATTCTACCGTCACTGATTTAGCAAGATTCCTCGGTTGATCGACATCAGTACCTTTCAGGATAGCTACATGATAGGAAAGTAGCTGAAGCGGAATAGTAAAGACCACAGGCGCCAGCTCATCTTCTACCGACGTTACATTAAGAACTTGCATATTTTCGTCTGGCTTTACATTCAAGGATTGATCAGCGAAGACAATTAGCTGTCCCCCCCTGGCGCTGACTTCCTGTAGATTGGATTTTAATTTCTCTAGAAGTGAGTTATTGGGTGCAACGGCAATAACTGGCATTTTTGAATCGACCAGAGCTAAGGGGCCATGCTTGAGTTCGCCAGCAGGATACGCTTCAGCGTGAATGTAGGAGATCTCTTTCAGCTTCAATGCGCCCTCCATAGCAATAGGGTACTGAGTTCCTCGTCCTAGGAAAAGGCTGTGATTCTTTGCAGAAAACTGTTCCGATATCGCTTCAATTTCACCATTCAATTTCAACGTTTCTTCAATTTTTCCTGGCAAGCTAAAGAGCTGGGAGGCTATGTTTTTCTCAGTTAGTTCGCTCAGAGAATGACGCCGGCCCAAGGCGATTACCAGCAGCATTAACGCCACGAGTTGGGTGGTAAATGCTTTTGTTGAAGCGACACCGATTTCGGGTCCAGCCCGCGTCATCAATACAAGGTCAGATTCTCTGGTAAGAGAACTTTCCGGAACGTTGCAAACTGCCAAGGAACAGGCCGCCCCTAATTTTTTCGCTTCCTGTAGTGCAGCCAGCGTATCTGCGGTTTCCCCGGACTGGGAAATGGTAACAATCAGGGTATTTTTTCTCAGTACCGGTTTTCGATATCTAAATTCACTGGCAACTTCTACACTACAAGAGATTCCGGCTAACGATTCGAACCAATAGCGGGCGACCAGGCCTGCATGATAACTGGTACCACAAGCAATAATCAGTACCGACTCAACCGTATCAAAAAGTACAGAGGCATTTTCTCCGAAGGTTTTATCCAAAAGACTAAGTCCGTGGAAACGGCCTTCCAAGGTTTCAGAAATTGCTTTGGGTTGCTCATATATCTCCTTAAGCATGTAGTGCTTATATTCACCCTTTTCAGTCACATCAGCTGTAAGTTGAGAATCCTTAATCGCCCGAGAGACTATATCACCTGCTTCATCATATATTTTTAGGCTCTCCTTGGTAATTTCAGCGATATCTCCTTCTTCTAGAAAAATAAATCGTTGAGTAACTGGTAATAAGGCTGCCACGTCCGATGCAATAAAATATTCGCCAATTCCAACACCTATAACAAGTGGGCTTCCTCGTCGGCATGCGATTAACGTATTCGGCTCATCGACACTGACAACACCAAGTGCATAAGCTCCTTCAAGATTCTTGACCGCTGTTTGAACTGCATGTAGTAAAGAATCCTGGTGATTAAGACTATCGAAGATTGCATGTACAACGACTTCGGTATCGGTTTGTGAAGTAAAAATATGGCCTTGCTGTGATTGGGCACTTCTCAACTCTTCATGGTTTTCGATAATGCCGTTGTGGACTATCGCGACCTTGTTTCGACAAATATGGGGATGAGCGTTAGTCTGGCTGGGAACTCCGTGTGTTGCCCAACGGGTATGGGCAATGCCTGTAAAACCACTCAATGGTTCAGCTACAAGTGACCTTTCAAGTTCACTTACTTTACCCAGCTGGCGACGGCGATTGACATTGACATCTTCGATCACACAGATTCCGGCAGAATCATAGCCACGATATTCGAGGCGTCGCAATCCCTCCAATAAAATGGGTACCACATCTCTTTGCGCAACTGCACCGACAATTCCACACATGGGTTAGCTCCTCTTCTTTTTCGGGCGTTTCCAGCCTTCAATGGAAACTTGTTTATTCCTGCTTAATGTTAGTTTCCCTTCCGGGGTATTACTGGTTATCGTCGAACCAGCACCGATCGTGGCATTTTTTCCTATTGTTACCGGAGCCACTAATTGGGTGTCAGATCCAATAAATGCTCCATCTTCTATTGTTGTTTGAAATTTATTCGCGCCATCATAATTGCACGTTATGGTGCCGGCTCCGATATTTACATTAGACCCGACGACACTGTCTCCAATATAACTAAGGTGGTTAATCTTTGATCCTTGTGCGACTTTAGATTTCTTTATCTCTACAAAATTCCCTATCTGAACCTGTTCAGCCAACTCCGTCTCTGGCCTTATTCTGGCGAAGGGACCGATTCGACTTCCATTGCCAATTTTTGCATTTTCTATCACACAATTAGCTAAAATCGTTACATTGGAACCGATATCTGCATCCGTGATTATTGTGTTAGGGCCAATTTTTGTACCCTTTCCAATCGTAACTTTCCCTTCCAATATAACATTAATGTCGATTTCCACGTCCCTATCTAAACTCAGGTTTTCCTTTCGAACGTCAAAGCGTAATGGGTCTCGTATCGTGATGCCAGATTCCATCAATGATTCGGCTTTATTACTCTGATAAACGCGTTCTAAATAGGCGAGTTGCTGCTTATTGTTAACACCCAACACTTCAGCATTGGTATTCGGATGGGCAGTTTTAATATCAATTCCTTCAGCGACCGCCATTGCGATAATATCTGTCAAATAATATTCCTTCTGGGCATTGCTATTCTCCAAACGTGCTAACCATGTCTTTAGCCGGGCACCATTGACAACCATAATGCCGGTATTGATCTCTGTAATTGCTTTTTCCTTAGCCGTAGCATCTTTCTCCTCGACGATTTTTTGAACGACTCCATCGGTATTGCGTACGATCCTCCCATAGCCAGTTCCATCATCAAGGACAACGGTTAGTAACGCCACGCTATTGTCACTTTGCAATGGTAGTAGCCTATCCAGGGTAGACTTTTCTAGCAGGGGTACATCACCATACAGGATTAAAACTCTATCGTTATCTTCAATCATTGGCACTACTTGCTGCACGGCATGCCCCGTACCTAGCTGTTCTTTCTGTTCAATCCAGTTAACATTAAGATTAGAGAGAGTCGTCGGGACTAGATTTCCGCCATGACCGTAGATAATGGTGGTTATATCGCTGTTGATGCGGCAGGCTAGCATATGCACATGCTGTAATAAAGGCATTCCGGCAACTTCGTGGAGTATTTTGGGGATGTTTGAACGCATCCGTGTCCCCTTCCCTGCTGCCAGGATAACTGTATTTATTCTCATGATACGGTGACCTTGTGGTGGTATATCGGTTTAGTTTAGTCTATCAATTCTATTGAATTTTCTTTATACCTTAAATGTAACAAGGAAAAAAAGAAAGGCAACAAACGTACGAAAGCCCGATAACCATGGAAAACCATATGCTATCGGGCTTAGTTTTAAGAAATTCGATGCTATTGGGTGATCACTCTACACGCAATCTGGTGGATTCTTTAACAGAATGTTCCTTACCCTTCGTCCATAAATCCATGAAGGGATATGTAATGTTTTAGCCACGCTTTCGTAGCCTATCCAAGGCTCTGAGTTGTGTAACCGCTTCCAGTAACTGTGCTTGTGCTTTCGCGTAGTCTATTTTTCCTGACTTATCGGCTAATGCTTCCTCCGCCAGCCTTTTTGCTTCTATTGCCGACGCTTCGTCTATATCTTTTGCCCTTATAGCCGTATCCGCAAGGATGGTCACGACATGAGGTTGAACCTCCAGCATTCCACCCGATATATAAAAGGGCAATTCTTCGCCGTCCTGAACTTTCACTCGAACCTCGCCTGGGCTCAGTCTTGTGATAAACGGTGCGTGTCGTGGCGCAATTCCGACTTCACCCATTTCAGCCGGAGCAAACACCATTTCAGCGAGTCCGGAAAAGATTTCTTCTTCCGCACTGACGACGTCTACATGAATAGTCATTGTCATAGTTTAGTCTTACTTACTTCATCGTTGATGATTGCCACCTCTATGCTTTTGATGACCTCTGTCGAAATCTGTTTAGGCTTCAGCCTTTTCAGCTCTCTCCAAAACCTCATCGATATTTCCTGCCATATAGAATGCTTGTTCCGGGATTCCATCATATTCTCCGTCAACGATCCCCTGAAACCCCTTTATTGTATCTTTTAGAGATACGTACTTTCCAGGTGATCCCGTAAACACTTCTGCAACGAAGAATGGTTGCGATAGAAACCGCTGAATTTTTCTTGCTCTTGTTACAGTGAGTTTATCTTCTTCTGAAAGTTCATCCATGCCCAAAATGGCGATAATATCCCGTAATTCCTTATAGCGCTGTAAAGTTCCTTGTACTTTGCGGGTTATATCGTAGTGTTCCTGCCCAATAACCAAGGGATCTAATTGTCGGCTAGTAGAATCGAGTGGATCAACCGCTGGATAAATACCTAACTCCGCAATCTGTCGGGAAAGTACAACTGTCGCATCCAGATGGGCAAAAGTAGTTGCAGGTGAGGGGTCAGTCAGGTCGTCCGCTGGTACGTATACGGCCTGGATTGATGTAATCGAACCGGTCTTTGTTGATGTAATTCGTTCCTGCAAAACTCCCATTTCTTCGGCCAAATTCGGTTGATAACCTACAGCAGAAGGCATTCGGCCCAATAATGCTGATACTTCAGTGCCTGCGAGTGTATAGCGGTAGATGTTATCTACGAAGAAAAGTACATCCCGCCCCTCTTCACGAAAATATTCCGCCATAGTTAATCCGGTCAAGGCGACACGCAAACGGTTACCCGGCGGTTCGTTCATCTGGCCGTAGACAAGAGAGACCTTATCCAGTACGTTGCTATCAGTCATTTCATGATAAAAATCATTTCCTTCACGAGTACGTTCTCCTACACCAGCAAATACTGAATATCCGCTGTGCTCAAGAGCAATATTGCGGATTAATTCCATCATATTTACGGTCTTACCAACTCCCGCCCCTCCGAATAATCCAACCTTACCTCCCTTCGCAAAAGGACAAATCAGATCAATAACCTTAATTCCTGTTTCCAGCAACTCGTTGGCGGCAGCCTGATCTTCATAGGAAGGAGCTTCACGATGGATGGCCCAGGTCTCTTTTTCTCCAATTGGACCTTTTTCATCAATGGGCTCACCGAGGACGTTCATAATGCGTCCCAAAGTTTTCTTTCCTACTGGAACTGAGATGGGACTACCTGTATTTGATACGGCCAAGCCTCTTTTGAGGCCGTCACTGGTGCCCATCGCGATCGTTCTGACAACACCATCGCCAAGTTGTTGTTGTACCTCCAGCGTCAAGTTTTTTTCATCAACAAGCAAAGCGTCATACACTTTTGGCAGGGCGTCTTTTGGAAATTCTACGTCAACGACTGCACCAATTATTTGAACGATTTTCCCCGAACTCATGGTCTGGTTCCTCTTAATATCTCTTTGTTAAATCTGGATGGTTGTTAGCGGACTTATTTAAACTGCGGCTGCACCAGCGACAATCTCTGAAAGTTCCTGAGTAATAGCAGCCTGACGTGCCTTGTTATAGATGAGTTGCAATTCGTCAATAAGCTCTCCAGCGTTGTCGGAAGCACTTTTCATTGCGACCATTCTAGCTGCCTGTTCACACGCGTTATTTTCCACCAGCCCCTGATAGACGATCGATTCTACGTACCTCGCGAGTAAATCATCCAAGACTTCTTTGGCGTCGGGCTCATAAATATAATCCCAAGTGCCTTCTACTCCTTCTTCCAGTCCTTCGGCCTGAATCGGCAGCAAAATATTCAGTTTAGGTTGCTGGGTCATGGTATTGACGAATTCGTTATGGGCTATATAGACAGCATCTATTTCGCCTTTTTCAAACGCATCAAGCATCACTCTAATGACACCGATAATGTCGGTCGCCCTAGGTGCGTCACCAAGTTTACTGACCTGTGCAATGACTTTTGCGCCGATCCCACTGAAAAAAGAAACTCCCTTTTGTCCAACCGAACACAATTGCTGGTCAATCTTATCTACTTCCCATTGTTTTATTTGCTTTATTACTAACCTGAACAAGTTGGAATTAAGACCACCACAGAGTCCTCGATCTGAAGAAATAACAATGAGGCCCACTTTTTTTATTTCACGATCGACAAGGAAAGCGTGTTGATACTCTGGGTTTGCGTGAGCTAAATGCCTAATTATTTGGGCAATACGCTTAGAGTAGGGGCGAGTCGCCTGCATGCGATCCTGGGTTTTTCGCATTTTACTTGCCGCAACCATCTCCATGGCACGAGTAATTTTTTGAGTATTTTTGATGCTCGCAATCTGGGTGCGAATTTCTTTACCTACAGCCATTTTTCAGAGCACCTTTACCAAGTTTGAGTTTTAACGAAACTATCCAGTGCTAATTTCATTGAGGCATGGATCTTCTCGTCGTAATTTCCTGACTCATTGATCTGTTCGACCAAAGCGGAATGATCTGACAAGATATATGATTGCATCGCGCTCTCAAAATCCCTAACTTTGTTAACTTCGATCTCATCCAGATAACCTTCATTTGCGGCAAAAAGAGAAAAGGCCATTTCCGCAACACTCATGCTTGCATACTGGTTTTGCTTCATCATTTCGGTGACGCGCTGACCGCGTTCGATTTGCTTTCGAGTACCCTCATCAAGGTCAGACGCAAACTGAGCGAAAGCGGCCAGTTCCCTGTATTGTGCTAAATCCAGACGGATGCCACCGCCGAGCTTCTTAATTATTTTGGTTTGCGCTGCACCACCCACACGAGATACAGACAGGCCAGCATTTACAGCAGGCCTGATACCTGCATTAAATAGATCAGTTTCAAGGAAAATTTGCCCATCTGTAATTGAGATTACATTGGTGGGTACAAAAGCAGAAACATCTCCGGCCTGTGTTTCGATAATGGGTAGTGCAGTTAAAGAACCGGTTTGGCCTTTGACTTTTCCATTTGTCAGTTTTTCGACTTCAGCAGCATTTATTCTTGCCGCTCGCTCAAGTAAGCGGGAGTGTAGGTAGAAAACATCTCCGGGATATGCTTCCCGGCCTGGTGGACGCCTTAGAAGTAAGGATACTTGTCGATATGCCCAAGCCTGTTTGGTAAGATCATCGTAGATGATCAATGCGTCTTCGCCTCGGTCGCGAAAATACTCCCCCATTGCACATCCGGCATAAGGGGCAATATATTGCAGCGCGGCTGATTCCGATGCCGAAGAAGCAACAATGATAGTGTGCTCTAACGCGCCATGTTCTTCCAGTTTTCTTACCACGTTAGCGACAGAAGATTGCTTCTGGCCAATAGCAACGTATATACACTTAACGCCGGTTCCTTTCTGATTAATAATGGTATCTATAGCTATTGCTGTTTTACCCGTCTGGCGGTCGCCAATAATTAACTCACGTTGTCCCCGACCGATAGGTATCATTGAATCAATTGGCTTGAGCCCCGTTTGTATGGGTTGATCCACCGATTGTCTGGCGATAACGCCGGGAGCAATTTTCTCGATGGGCGAATTATGTTTTGTCGATATTGCACCTTTTCCGTCAATTGGAGCGCCCAAGGCATTAACCACGCGCCCTATAAGCGCCTCCCCTACCGGTACTTCGAGGATCTTGCCTGTACACTTTACGGTGGCTCCCTCAGTAATATGTTGATAAGGGCCAAGGACAACTGCACCCACTGAATCTCGCTCGAGGTTTAGCGCCATTCCGAAGGAACCTCCAGGGAGTTCCAGCATTTCGCCTTGCATTGCATCCGCAAGACCGTGAATTCGTATTATGCCGTCAGTTACACTAACGACCGTTCCTTCAGTTTGTGCTTCAATACCAAAATCGAAACCTTCGATTTCCTTTTTTATGAGATCACTAATTTCAGAGGGGTTTAATTGCATTTTTTTATCTCGCTCTAACTGTAGAGTCTTTTCGCTAATTTTTGAATCTGACCACGTATCGAGCCATCAATAACAAGGTCGCCCGCTTTAATCAAGACACCTCCGATGAGGCTTTTATCTTCTTCAGTGTTTAATCGGACGTTTCTTTTTAGCTTTTTGGTCAGCACGGCAGACAATTGGTCTTTATTTTTTTGGGTTAGTGGAAACGCTGTGTTCACATCGACTTCGATATAACCCTCGTCATCGGCTTTCATTTTTTCAAACAATTCTCTGATCTGCCCAATCAAGTGAAATCGATTATTACGTAGCAGTAACTTTATTAGGTTTTCCGCTTCTTTACCGCTGTCAGAGTCCTTGCAAACCTTGATAAGCAAGTTGGATAATCCGTCAGGATCAACTCGTGGGTTATCGACGGCAGCAGACAACTTCTTGTTTGCCATTGCATGGTCAAGAATTTCTAAAACCAGCGACCATTTTTTCGTGCTTTTTTTGTCTTTAGCAGACTCAAAAATTGCTTCCGCATAGGGTCTGGCCAAGGTTGCTAGCTCGCTCATTTACCTTATCCCAGCTGTTTAGAGACAGTATCCAAGACCGATTGATGCTTGGTCTTATCGACTTCCTTCTGAAGAATTTGCTCGGCAGCGCTAACGGCTAGAACTGAGACCTGCTTCCGCAGATCTTCCTTGGTTCTTTTCACTTCTTGCTCAATATCCGCTTTTGCTGCAGAAATCATTCTATCGCCTTCCGTTTTTGCGGTTTCTTTCGATTGATCAATCAAGTCACCGGCTCGTTTCTGCGCTTTTCCAACGATATCAGCCGCTTCCGTTTTCGCCTCTTTAAGAACAGCTTTTACCCTTTCCCGTGCCAGCTCAAGTTTCTTCTCTCCATCTTCTCCAGCCGCAAGACCATCGGCAATCTGCTTTTTACGCTCTTCCAGCGCTTGAAGAATAGGAGGCCAAACAAACTTCATCGTAAACCATACCAAGAGGGCGAACGTAATCATTTGGCCAATCAGGGTAGCATTGATACTCATGATACAGTCCTCACATTGCTGTTAACGTTGATCATTTAACCTGCGGCAGCTTCTAATGCTGAAAGGAAAGGGTTGGCAAAGGTAAAGAACAGTGCCATACCTACACCGATCATTGTTACCGCATCAAGTAAACCAGCGACAATAAACATTTTAACCTGCAGCATAGGCACCAGCTCTGGTTGCCGAGCCGCACCCTCCAAAAACTTGCCACCAAGCAAGCCAAATCCAATCGCCGTTCCGACTCCGCCCATTCCCAATATAATGCCTACAGCAATAGCAGTAAGACCTTGAATTTCAGCGACTAATGATGCAATTTCCATGATACCTCCGATAAGTTAAAAAATATTAAAGAACGGGATTTAGAAGTTGTCTAGAATACCTTAGACATCTCATATCTCGTCGTAGGGTTAAGCAACAACTAATGATCTTCATGAGCCAGGCTCAGGTAGACTATTGTCAATACCATAAAGATAAAGGCCTGTAGCGTGATAATTAAAATATGAAAAATCGCCCATGGAAAACCCAATAGCGGTTGTATTAAAGGCGGCAACAATGCAATTAGAATGAAAATCAGTTCGCCGGCGTATAAGTTACCAAACAGACGAAGACCTAACGAGATTGGCTTTGCGAGTTCTTCTACTACCTTTAGCATGAGATTGAAGGGCATTAGCCACGGTCCGAAAGGGGTGCATGTCATTTCTTTGATAAATCCAAAGACTCCTTTGACCTTAATGCTATAAAAATAGATGAGAATAAAAACTGTGATTGACAGCGCGAATGTCGCGTTTAAATCTGTGCTTGGTACAACGCGTAAATACTCAACACCCATAAGGCTCGCAATTAGCGGAAACAAATCCACCGGAAGCAGATCCATTATATTCCATAAAAATACCCAACAAAAAATGGTCAGCGCCAACGGGGCTATCAATTTGCTGCGACCATGAAAACTATCTTTTACTTGCTGGTCTACAAATTCAAACAGCATTTCTGCAGAGTTTTGAACGATTCCCGGAACCCCGGCTGTAACATTGTTCGCCACGGACTTAAAAAACCATGCAAATAAACTGCCCAACACCGCCGAAAAAAACAAAGTATCCAGATGCAAGGTCCAGAACCCTTCACCAATCGATAGTGGTGTCAGGTGATGAACTATATAACCTTGCGCGCCACCTTCACTAGCCATTTTTCCTCACAAGTATTTAATCATTACGCCACAATATCAGCGCAAACCAATGAACTGACACTGCCGCAATATAACCGATAAGCAGTGCCAAAAATTCCACTCCGGGGACATGAAAAACGAAAAAAAACAACGCAGCAGTCAAAAATATTTTTACTATTTCAGCTGCATAGAAAGTTCGCACTACTTGTTTTGCTTCTTTCCCATTTGCCAGATGTATCCGGTAAGCAAAATAACCATTCGGCAGCAGCGCCACGATCCCCCCTAACGCCGGCGATATTGCCTTCTGCCAGCCTCCATACAAGAAAAAACCTATTGTTATTAAGATCAAGGTTAACGCTTGCAAGTTTATTATTTTAGTGACGGTCGAAACTTTCTTTCTACCAATCTTATCAAAGCCCATATTCGGAAGCGTTCTGATCCCCAATCCAATGGGTTGGGTTGTCGGACAAAACCCCGAGAAAGTAATAATTCCCTAATAGAGCCTAGACCCTATTCAACAACTCATGGATTATAGCGATGAGAAAAAGTTAAATCAAGAACAAGTCTTGCTTGCTACTAGTGATTCGCCGGGTTGTGGCTCCCCAAATTCAGCCTACAGAAGGATTTTGCCCATTTGGACTAATTTATCCGACTCATCACACCTTCCAGTTCTTCCAGACTCGTATAACTGATCACCAACTTTCCTTTTCCACTATTTTGGTGGTTAAGCATTACTTTTGCACCTAATTTCACTGACAATTCGTCTTGCAATCGTAATATATCCGGATCTATCAGTTTAGTTTTTGAAACATTCTTTTCTGTTTGCTGGTCTTTGACGAGTTTTTCGGCTGCTCTGACTGTTAGTCCCCCACTGGCGATTTTGTTGGCTATTGTAACTTGCGTGCCGCCTTCTAAACCCAACAAAGCTCTAGCATGCCCCATCTCTAGATGACCTTTTACCAACAGATCTTTTACCTCGCCACGTAAATCCAGCAGTCGTAATAGATTTGTAATTGTCACTCTGGATTTACCTACCGCATCGGCTATTTGTTGATGAGTCATTCCAAACTCATCCTTTAATCTTCTGTAGGCATTGGACTCCTCCAGTGGATTTAAATCTTCGCGCTGGATGTTTTCAATGAGCCCCATTGCCATTGCGGCCTGATCGTTGACATCACGAATGACGATTGGAATATCGTGCAAGCCTGCCATCTGTGCCGCTCGCCACCGCCTTTCGCCGGCAATAATCTCATACCGGTCTTTTTCAACTGGACGTACTATAACGGGTTGAACAACGCCTTGTGCAGAAATGGAATCGGCGAGTTCTTGCAGTCTCTCTGAATTCATTTCTCTTCGAGGTTGATGCTTACCACGTTGTAAAAACTCAATGGGTAGGGTATCCAGTTTTTCGCTGGCAGGTTCATTTTTGATATCACCCAAAAGTGCATCAAGCCCTCGACCCAATCCCCGTTTTTTTCCTGCCATACTTATTCCTGTATCTTCAACATCTTATTATTAGTAACCAGTAGGTTAGGAGGCTGTCCAAGAATAGAGAACCTACCGCGGAAAACCTCATATTGGCTGAATTTTCCAATCATTTTCGTTAAATAGCACAACTATTCGCCTAAAATGATCAAAAAACCTGACTCAAAATGGGTTTCTCTCGCTCCGGTTTCTATTCTCGGACAGCTTCCTAGCGCCGTCGTGACATTTCGCTCGCTAAGGCTAAATAAGCTTTAGCACCAGTGGACGATTTATCATACTTGTTTATGGGTAAACCATGGCTCGGTGCCTCAGCCAATCGAACATTCCGAGGAATACAGGTTCGAAAGACCTGGTTTTCAAAATGATCTACCAGTTGCGCTGATACTTCCCGGGTTAGACGGCTACGCGAATCAAACATCGTACGCAGCAAGCCTTCAAGCTCTAATTTTTGATTAACTGTTCGCCGTATTTGCTTCAACGTATCCATCAATGCCGAAAGCCCTTCCAGAGCATAATATTCGCACTGCATTGGGATTAACACGCTATCGGCTGCAACCAGAGCATTCAGAGTTAATGTGTTCAGCGAAGGAGGACAATCGATTATTATAAAGTCATATTTTTCCACATGTGGTTTAAGAGCATCGGCTAGCCGTCTTTCTTTGTTGTCTGACTGTGTTAACGCCACTTCCGCTGCGGTCAAGTCAGAATTTGCTGGCATCAGATCAAATCCGAGCCCATCTAAAGAAATGATAGCGTCTTCTGCGATACGTTCATTAAGCAAAATATCACACGTCGTTATTTCGACGTCATTCTTTTCAATGCCACACCCCATTGTGGCATTTCCTTGTGGGTCAATATCTATCAATAAAACCTTATGTTTTGTCACGGCAAGTGAGGCGGTTAGGTTTACACTTGTTGTTGTCTTCCCAACCCCACCTTTTTGGTTGGTTATAGCAATAATTTTGCCCATAATACTCTCTAATTGCCTAACAGCATTTTCTGTTTCGCGGTAACACGATATAAGTGCCTTTCACCATTTACACCTGGTATATTTAGAGGGATAACATCCACTTTACCGGATGACATCTGATTCAACTCCTTCTCTGAATAGCGTCCCTTTAAGGCTAGCAGCTTCCCTGTATCGTCCAATAAATGGCGGGTCATCTTGTGAATCAGAGACAATGACGCGAATGCACGAGCTATTACGATATCATAAGGTGGGTTTGACGAATATTGTTCCGCACGGCTGTGAATTATCTTAACATTACGCAATCCCAATTCAAGCACCACCTGTTGTACAAAACGAGTTTTTTTTGAGCTGCTATCCAATAAAGAAAAACTTTTATCGGGACACATCAGCGCCAGTGGGATTCCGGGTAAACCTGCACCGGTGCCCACATCGATAATCCGAACTCCATCAATATAAGAGAGTACCGATAATGAATCCAATAAATGTAAACCGATCATATCCTCCGGGTTTTGGATCGCGGTAAGGTTATAGACTTTATTCCACTTAAGAATTAAGTTTTGAAATTGTAGCAGTCTTGTAATATCGTCAGGCAAGAATTTCAGCCCTAATTTCTCAATACCATTTTCAAGCTTGTCAACAAGTTGATTTACCAAGATTTAATGTGCTAAGCACTCCTTCTTTTTAGGTGAACCAACAATAAAGATATCGCTGCCGGAGTAACGCCGGGTATCCGGGCTGCCTGCCCTAAAGTTTCCGGTTTTTGTTTTTGCAATTTCTCCATTACCTCTTTCGACAATCCTGTGACAGAGAAATAATCTATTTGCCTGGTTAGTTTAAGATTGTCGTGACGGCGCATACGCTCTATTTCGGTGTATTGTCGATCGATATAACCGCTATATTTTGCTTGGATTTCTACCTGCTCTAGTACTTTTCTATCTACTTGGGCAAGTTGTTCGGGGAAAACCTGGCTCATTCGATCAATATTTAATTCAGGTCTCCGTAGTAGCTCTATCAGATTCGCTTCTCGGTTAAGAGGTGTTTTAAGATAGGTATTAATGCTCACAGCTTCTGTTGTTTCCGGACGGATCCAGGTTTTAGAAAAGTATGTTTGCAGTTTGTCTACCGATTCGCGTTTTCGGGAAAAAGCCCGCCAGCGATCATCGTTAACCAGATTCAATTTCCTTCCTATTTCAGTTAAACGCATATCAGCGTTATCTTCTCGTAGTAATAATCGATATTCAGCACGACTAGTAAACATCCGATAGGGCTCTTGGGTTCCGCTGGTAATCAGATCGTCAATCATCACACCAATATAGGCTTCGTCCCGTTGTGGACACCATTGTTCAAGACCTTGGGCTTTACGGGCCGCGTTTAGGCCTGCGATTAAGCCTTGGGCGGCAGCTTCTTCGTATCCTGTTGTGCCATTTATCTGACCCGCAAAATACAACCCTTCCATAGGTTTGGTTTCCAACGTTGATTTAAGATCGCGCGGATCAAAAAAATCGTATTCTATGGCATAACCGGGGCGTGTGATATGTGCATTCTCAAAGCCACGCATGGAGCGAACGAATCTGTATTGAATGTCAAAAGGTAGGCTGGTCGAAATACCGTTGGGGTATATTTCGTGGGTATCCAATCCTTCCGGCTCGATAAAAACCTGATGTGAATCTTTATCTGCGAATCGGTTGATCTTGTCTTCTATAGAGGGACAATACCGTGGGCCAATACCTTCGATAATACCTCCGTACATAGGGGATCGATCCAGTCCCGATCTGATAATATCATGCACTTTTCGGTTAGTCCGGGAAATAAAACAAGGCACTTGCTGTGGATGTTGCTCTGTTTTGCCTAAAAACGAAAAAACGGGTACAGGACTATCGCCTGGTTGCTTATCGAGTAGGCTATAGTCGATAGTTCTGCCGTCAATCCGGGGTGGGGTTCCTGTCTTTAACCGATTTACTTTAAAAGGCAATTCCCGCAATCGGGAGGCTAACGCATTAGATGGTGCATCTCCGGATCGTCCCCCAAGATAGTTTTGCAGTCCTACGTGGATGACCCCTCCCAGAAAGGTACCGACTGTCAGCACGATACATTGAGCTTTGAACCGTATACCGATTTGTGTTTCAACTCCTGCTACTTTCCCTTGGTTGACAATTAGGTCGATAGCCGTTTGTTGAAATAGCGATAAGTTCGTTTGGCTCTCTAGTGCTGAACGAACTGCCTTTTTATAGAGATTTCTATCGGCTTGTGCACGAGTTGCTCTAACCGCTGGTCCTTTGCTGGCATTCAATGTCCTAAAATGAATGCCCGAGTGATCAATAGCACAGGCCATGAATCCGCCAAGAGCGTCAATTTCTTTTACCAGGTGGCCTTTCCCGATTCCTCCAATAGCTGGATTGCAGCTCATTTGGCCAAGGGTATCAATATTTTGCGTCAACAGTAATGTTGACGCACCGCTACGTGCCGAAGCTAATGCTGCTTCCGTACCGGCGTGCCCACCCCCAACGACAATGACATCAAATTGATTAGAGAATTCCACGAAGCGATATTACAAAAAGGAGAAAATGAGATTATACTCTTCGCACGTGAACTTTCAGTGTTCATTGTGTAGAGTGTCTGTCATTAGGACTCTATTAGCAGGTATACCTCTCGCACCCAAGAATACCTATTTTCAGCGCGCATCTTTTCGCGAAGAACGTCGTTGTAGAACCTTGAAAGAGATGACTCTTCCTGCAGTGCTACGCCTAGGAGCTTGTCCGAGAATAGAGAACCTACTGCGGAAAAGCCCATTTTGGCCAGATTTTCCGATCATTTTCGTTAAATTAGGCCCACTATTCGCCTCAAATGATCGAAATATCTGACTCAAAATGGGTTTCCCTCGCTACGGTTTCTATTCTCGGACAGTCTCCTAGTCAGCTATAGGAAAGACAATACCTTATGAGCATCAAAAAGCATTGTCATTCCTATAGCTGTAGCCCTTTACGAAAATCTACCTGCTCAAAACGGGCATTCTTGAACGCGAAAGGTGTATTAAGGCGATGTCGATCAAGGAATTTGCCAACTTTACTCGATTTTATCGTATTTTCCGTTGCGATATTGGCTATAAGTCCCCTGTGCGTCTAATACCCCACATTAAATACGAGCAAAAATCCAGAACAATCAGGTAAAATCTATTCGGATTATTCCCGAATAAGATTTTGCTGCAAGCTACCAGTTTTCGGTAGATAATATTCGAGTCACTTTGGATAGTGCTGGATCAAGAGCGGTAGATGTTAGCTGTAAGCCAATAGATATAGCGGTTAAAACAAATCTTTGATTTCCAATGTGGAAGATCCGGCACAACATTTCCCTATTTTCAGTATCATGCACCATAAGTGATAAAGGAGCAGCACCACCATCTCGAGTTAAACGATCACCGAAAACCAGCACAAATGATGATATTGCAGCCAGCCTATCCAGGTCTTTTGCAGTAGCATTTGCAGCAACAGGCAAACCGTTCTCATCGCTAAGCAAGACCGTTTCAAAATGTGCTTTTTCAGTAATCTCATCCATCAATCGTGTTAAATCCCCTCGATGCTGCGCGGTCGTTTCCAGGTTTGTTAACTCCAATGCGACTTTATCCCTTTGACTCGCGGAGGACTGCATCTCTTTAACGACATTATCGAGCTTTGCGACATGTGATTCCCATTCGGCCAATGGTTCTACGACACGATGGAGCGTATCGCTTTGTTGCATTAAGGCGTCTATTTTTTTCTCGGTATCCGTGTTAAGTCGAATTGCTTCATTTTGTTGGTAGGATAATTGTTTCTGCAGATTCTCCCGAACCTGCCCTCCTTTTTTCGCACCAAATATATAACCAGCCAACAGCAGCATCGCAGCTGCAATGAGCCCAATAACCATTGCTACTACCATTAATTGGTGCCTCCGTCGGCGGGGTTTTGATGGCAATCAGATAAGCCGTCAATCCGCAGGGAAACGCGGCGATTCCTTCCGGAGCTGGAGAGCTCTCCTGGCAGTGTAATTTGCTCTCCAAAGGCACGGGTCGCGAGTTGCTCACTTGATACACCAGATTTACTGAGAAGCTCATGAACTGCTTTTGAACGTCTATAGCTGAGTAGCAAGTTAAACTCGTCCGTACCCACAGAACTGGTATGTCCATCGATTATGACAACAGCATCAGGATGCTCTAAGAGCCACTCACTTAATTGCATTATTTTCACATCTAATTCAAAGGAAATAGGTTCTATACTACCGCGCGTAAATGTAAAGGGAAACAATGGTGGGCAATCCTCTTCTTTTGGGGCGATTGTTTTGTCTTTTTTAGTTGCTTCCTCCTCAATTAGCTGGTTCTCCTCATTTTCTGGAATCATATCGTTTTCGCGTCCTAGGGATTCATCCCTCTTAAGGTTTGCGATAGCCGTAGTTTCCTGAGTTTGAGGGCTAAAAGTCTTTAATTCTAGATTGTTGGTAGCTGTTTCTACGGTCAGGAGGTCATTATTATTAGATGAAATGTCTGAATTCTTCCGGTATCGATCATCCAGCATGGTGACCCAAGGATCAACGATATCGGACTGTAATCCTTCCGGAACAACAAGCCATGCAGTAATAATACTCCCAATGATGCCTACCAAAGCAAGAATAGAAGCAAACCAAGAAGGTACGTTTTCCCCGGCAAGGTGAGACGGCTGTGTCACATCATGAGATTGAACCATGTTAATCCACCTGATTTCTGTTCTGGGGTTCAGATATAATACTGAAACGTAACAATGAAAGATTGAGATCCTGCATTCTCAGCATCAATATACTGGATAATATAGCAAACTATCTCGAAGTAATGCGCGAGTCTATTCGCCATTTAGCTACAAAAAAGCCTTCTGTTCAGAGTCTCCGTAGGTTGGTTTCGAACCCGGCAGCAAAAGAAAAGCATTAATCCAGGAAACTTCGCAATTGCTCCGTTCGAGATGGATGGCGTAATTTTCGGAGGGCCTTGGCTTCAATTTGCCTGATACGTTCACGGGTGACGTCAAATTGCTTTCCGACTTCTTCTAAAGTATGGTCGGTATTCATGTCAATCCCAAAGCGCATCCTTAAGACTTTTGCTTCCCTGGCTGTTAGTCCTGCGAGTACCACCTCAGTTGATTCTCTTAGATTTTCGACAGTTGCTGACTCCACAGGGGATATGACTTTTGCATCTTCAATAAAGTCACCCAGATGGGAGTCTTCATCATCACCTACAGGAGTCTCCATTGAGATAGGTTCTTTCGCTATCTTAAGCACTTTGCGGACTTTGTCTTCAGGCATTTCCATGCGTACTGCAAGTTCTTCCGGCGTAGCCTCTCGACCCATTTCTTGAAGCATTTGCCTGGTTATGCGGTTAAGCTTATTTATAGTCTCAATCATATGAACCGGAATCCTAATGGTTCGCGCTTGATCGGCAATGGATCGGGTAATTGCTTGCCTTATCCACCACGTCGCATAGGTGGAAAATTTGTAACCACGGCGATACTCAAATTTGTCCACGGCTTTCATTAAGCCGATATTGCCTTCTTGGATAAGATCCAGAAATTGTAACCCACGATTGGTGTATTTCTTGGCTATTGAGATCACTAGGCGGAGATTTGCCTCAACCATTTCTTTCTTTGCGCGTCTCGCCTTGGCCTCGCCGAGCGACAACCGCCGATTAATATCCTTTATTTCACTGATGCCCAGTCCAATTGATTCTTCAAGCTCTATTAATTTTACTTGCGCCTGTTCGATATCAGCGCCAAAATTCTGCAACTTTACAGAATAGGCTTTACCTGCCTTTAAGTGTTGTTTCAACCAGTTTGGGGAGGTTTCGTTTTCTGGAAACGACTTGATGAATTCCTTGCGAGGCATACCCGCTTCCGTTACGCAAAGCGTGAGGATGATTTTTTCCTGGCTTCGAATGGCATTAATTGTTTCGCGAAGGACGCCGCATAGCTCTTTAAAGAATTGCGGTGGGAATTTAAATACCAGAAAACTAATTGCGGCTTCCTCGAAAGCCTGCTGGGTTAGTTCATCATGATAGCCATTTTTCTTTAAATGTTTTAGGGCTATACCATACTTGCTTTTTGAAGCTGTTATTTTTTCACGAACCTCCTCCAAGTCTATTCCCTTTGGCTTGTCGTCGTCTTCGTTTTCACCATTCTGGCTAATATTTTTGCTTGCCGGTTGCTTTTCGGTTTCATCTGGGGGAACAAAAGCACTAACAACATCGGTAATGCGTAACTCATCATTTAAGACTAAATCGAAAGATCTGAATAGGCGTTCCACTGCCGGTGGAAAGCAGGTCAAGGCGCGGGTGACTTGATTGAGTCCATCTTCAATCCGTTTGGCGATTTGAAGTTCATCTTCCCGTGTTAGTAACTCAACGGATCCCATTTCACGCATATACATGCGCACAGGATCTGTCGTTCGGCCAATCTCACTCTCAACTGATGCCAAGACAGCGGCAACCTCAGCGGCATCATCTTCGATTGACACGAATGCATTCGGGGCAAGAGATTCGGCATCCTCCGGTACTTCTTCATGTACGGCGATACCCATATCGGTGATCATCCGGACAATGTCTTCCACTTGCTCTGGATCAACAATGTTACCTGGAAGGTGATCGTTAACTTCGGCGTAGGTTAGGTAACCCTGTTCCTTTCCTTTGGCGATGAGGCGCTTGAGTTCGGATTGTTTTTTTTCTTCGTTCATTAGTTGAATTGGGTTTTTACGAAGGTTTAAGCAATTTGACAACGAACCTTGAATTATATCACTCATGAATCTCCATGGCAAAATCAAATTATCGGGAGGAAGTATCCAGTAATAATTTGCTCATTTCAGCGAGTTCCTGATCGCTCAAGGGGGTGACCTCTGATTTCTCTATCAGCAAGTCCAGGCGTTTGTGTTGCTGCTGCTGCATTAGTCTATGAACAGCATCTTTGAATTCATTTTCTATGCAATCTTCTGAGATTTCGATATCCAATTGGATCAACCGTCGTACAGTTCGCTCTTCGGGTTGGTCTCTGAATGTCTCTAATAGTCCTCCCGAAGTAATGTCTGGCGTTTCACTTATTATGGACACAACTTTTTTTAGTAATTCGGTGCCTTTTGAGTTTGTTTGAGCTTCGTCTACCGGGAAGTCCGTTGTTGTTGCAAGTTCAGGATGCTGTAAAAGCAATGCGATAGCCTGCCTTATTAGTGATGGTTTGCTTTT
Source organism: Methylococcales bacterium (assembly GCA_036480195.1). GTDB lineage: Bacteria > Pseudomonadota > Gammaproteobacteria > Methylococcales > JAZGGE01 > JAZGGE01. Next base: position 4,016 of record JAZGGE010000290.1, on the reverse strand, counting down.
CTTGCTCGAAGCTGTTGGAACGACTTTTTTGTCTGATGGTGGCAAGATTTTCAGTTTGGCAGGCTCAATGTGGGCAAGTTCAGATAAATGCTTTTCAAGCATACCCCTTAATGTTTCATCAGATACCTTATTAATAAGGGGCTGGGCGTGAGTTATAAGCGTATTTCGGTTTTCAATCTTGGTTAAATCAAGATTTGCGGTTAAAGTGCCGAAAAAGTATTCAGAAAAAAAGTCAGCGGAGTTTACCCTTTCGACAAAAGTGTCCGTCCCCTCCCTGCGTACTAACGTATCAGGATCCTCCCCCGGAGGGATACGGAGAAAACGAATTTTCCTGTCTCCTCGCAGGCTGGATAGGCTGTTCTCCAGGGCCCGCCACGCTGCCTTCTCTCCAGCGCTGTCGCCATCAAAGCAGAATATCAATTCGTGCGCAATGCGAAACAGTAACTCGATATGGTCTTTCGATGTTGCGGTGCCGAGGGTAGCTACGGTATTGTTGATTCCGTGTTGCGCTAATGCGATTACATCCATATAGCCTTCAACCACAATTATCTTTTCAATTTTTGTAGTTGATTTAAGTAGCTCATAAAGCCCATAGACCTCTTTACTCTTCTGGAATACCGAAGACTCAGCAGAGTTGAGATACTTCGGTTTGGAATCATCAAGAACTCGTCCACCAAAGCCGATTACCCGACCTCTTCGATTGCGAATTGGGAAAATTACCCTATTTCTGAAGCGATCGTAAACTTGACCTTTCTCGTTCTTTATATTAAGACCAGCTTTGATAAGTAGGTTCTCGTTGAATCTGGATTTTAATGCCTGCCATTCATGCGGTGCAAAACCTAACTGAAAGCGCTTAGCGATATCACCGCTGACTTCTCTTTGCGCGAGATAGTTCGTTGCCTGTGTGGCGCTAGGGTTTTGGTGCAGTTGTTCGCAGTAGAAAGAGGCAACTTTTTCTTGCAGTTCATGAATCGCGATCGAATCATCGTTGGTTTTCGATCCAAAAGGGGTTGATTCTCTGGGGATAGTAACGCTAGCAAGAGTGGCTAGGTCTTCGATAGATTCAATAAAAGAAAGATGATCATAATCCATTAGAAAACCAATGATATTGCCGCTGGCGCCACATCCAAAGCAGTGAAATAACTGCTTTGATTGGTTTACATTAAAACTTGGGGTTTTCTCATCATGAAACGGACACAATCCGACGTAATTACTGCCCGATTTTTTTAAGGTTATTCGGGCGCTAATGAGGTCGACAATATCAGTTCGCGCGATAAGGTCATTAATGAAGTCTTGAGGGATTCGATTAGACACGCAAAGCCTTTCCTGTTTAAGGATGAATCGAATAGAGTGCTAATATTTTAGTAAGGGACGAAGAGGTTGCTGTCTAAGAATAGAAAGCCTCTTGTGGAAAAGCCCTTTTGGCCAGATTGTTGATCATTCAAGGCGCGTCGTGGTTCAATTTTTACAAAATACGATCGAAATACCGCCTGACTTATCGGCCTATCTAAAGGTTGCCTAGCTCCGATTTAACCTGCTTGCTAACTATGCTCATGTCGGCGCGGCCTTGCATTTTTGGTTTAAGAATACCCATTATTTTGCCCATATCACTAACCCCAGATGCCCCGCTTTTTGAGATCGCTTCCGCTATGTGAGCACAGATTTCCTCATCACTCAAGGGCGGGGGAAGGTAGTCCTGAACAATTTGTATTTCGTTTGCTTCAGTATCCGCAAGATCATCTCTCCCGGCGTCTCGGAATTGTTGTTCCGAATCGCGCCGCTGCTTCAGCATTTTATCGAGGACGACTATCGTCTGAGTGTCGTCAAGCGTTATGCGTTCGTCAATTTCACGCTGTTTGATTGCAGCCAAAATCATTCGAATAACGCCTAATCTCGTTTTTTCTTTGGCTTTCATCGCCGCCTTCATGTCTGATTGTAGGCGATCTCTTAAGGTCGTGCATTGATCTGGCATAATATACGTGAGTTAGTACTGTGGGCGACCTTTGCGCAAATTGTTCAAAGCGTATCTTTCTCGGGAAAGTTTTTTAAGATGCCGCTTGACTGCTGCAGCGGCTTTACGCTTGCGTTCCTCTGTGGGTTTTTCGTAGGATTCGCGTCGGCGAATTTCTGAAATGACACCTGCTCTCTCACAGATTCGCTTAAAGCGTCGTAAAGCGATATCAAAAGGTTCGTTTTCTCTGGGTCTGACTGAAGGCATTTATTCTCCTGTTGTCCATGGTAAAGTTAATTAGTGTCATATCAATACATCGTAACTAACATTCGATAGCGAACAGAAAATTATAGTCTAATAAAGTCCAATAATCAAAATCTTAATATACATTTATGATTGTTCTCGGCATTGAAACTTCCTGCGATGAAACCGGAGTCGCGATATATCACAGCCAACACGGATTGCTGGCCGATTGTCTATACAGCCAGGTTAGCCTGCATCGGGATTATGGCGGCGTCGTTCCCGAGCTGGCCTCTCGTGACCATATTCGTAAGCTAGTACCGCTAATCAAAGAATGTCTTGTGAAAGCGAATATTACCTCTGTAGACATCGATGGAATTGCATACACATCTGGGCCAGGGTTGGCAGGGGCGCTTTTGGTTGGGGCTTGTGTCGCACGAAGCTTAGCTTGGGCCTGGGAGGTATCAGCTCTCGCTGTTCATCATATGGAAGGTCATTTACTGGCGCCAATGCTCGAGAAAAAGCGTCCGGAATTCCCTTTTGTAGCGCTATTGGTATCTGGTGGGCATAGCCTTCTGGTTAAAGTAGCCGATATCGGGAACTATGAAGTACTCGGTGAGTCGCTGGATGATGCGGTGGGTGAGGCTTTCGATAAGACCGCAAAAATGCTGGGTTTAGACTACCCTGGAGGGCCAGCATTAGAGAATCTCGCGAAGAAGGGTAAGCCTGGATGTTATAAATTCCCCAGACCAATGACTGACCGTAGAGGTCTTGATTTTAGTTTTAGCGGGCTAAAAACCTTTGCAATGAACACTTGGGCGCAGACTGCAAAAACACCACAGGATAAAGCAGATATTGCGTTTGCGTTTGAAGAAGCCATTGTCGACACACTAGTAATAAAATGCCGCAGGGCTTTGCGGGAAACGGGCATGGAAACCCTGGTGGTGGCTGGTGGCGTAAGTGCCAACAAATCGATACAGGAGGGACTGAAGCGAATGGCAGTAGAAGAAAAACGAGAAGTATACTTTCCAAGACAAGCGTTCTGCACGGATAACGGCGCGATGATTGCCTATGCTGGCTATCTTCGCCTATCTGCAGCGCAAGAAGATCCTTTGCCAGTTACTGCGCGCCCTCGGTGGTCACTGGAATCATTGAAACCGATTAAGTGTCGAAATTAAGTGATTTGCAGAGATGTTGTGGGATATATGCTCCAGTTTAGGGTAGAAAAATAGGTGCATGGTAGGCTTAGCTTGCTTTTTTCTAAAGCCGAAATGGGATGACAAGAGATGCCCTTATTGAAGGTTATACCTAAGCATATCTCAAATATTTTCTATTGACTAGACCGGCTAAGGAGGGTTTAATAGCGGACTTTGTCGTTTCTCGACGCCCAGGTAGCTCAGTCGGTAGAGCAGAGGACTGAAAATCCTCGTGTCGGCAGTTCGATTCTGTCCCTGGGCACCACATGTTTAAAGGCTTTCAGCCGAATCCGCTAAAAACTCAAATTCATCGGGGCACCGGGCCATGGATTTCGAAGACCAGAATCCCGATGATTAGCTCCTAAAAAGCTTATCCAAACTGCTCGGGTGATAGGGAAAGTTCAATTAGTCTTTTGTGCCACATTCCCAGTCGCGTTGCCGAGGGGCGTGAAGTCCGCCCTCTGCTTCGAGATTACGCGTGGGAATGCAGATTTAGACGCTCTGCGTCCAATGTAAGGCAAGATGGCGTTGTATTCGTGGCGCACAAGGGCATGACAATAACTAAATTCCACTGGCTATCAATTTCAGTTTTTCTAGTAGGCCTTCATCAAACAACAAGTAATCGGGTA
>JAZGGE010000289.1:0-4728 GCA_036480195.1 Methylococcales bacterium | reverse complement strand
CTGTGTCATCCGCCGTTCCGCTTTTTTCCCAAAGAGCAAAACTGCCCGAGGGTCTTGAGCTATTGGAGGGTGTTTGGTTCAGGCGTTCTCGCGCTTCTTTCAGATCATTCGCCAATTTTATGCTTAAGTTCGCCAGGGCCTCTGGATCCTTATCCTTGAGGCGGCGAAGAAAAGTGGCGTCAATTTGTTCGAGTTCTTGATCCTTGAGAACCATCATTTCCAAGCGAGTTTAGTCTCTAATTGCCTCTACTATTCAATAGTTAAGATATTTTCACAGACTTTTGTTTAAGTTTATATCGTAACAAACTGAACATCCAAAGCTTAGTGCTTGGCTAAGTGCTCGTCGGCTGCGACCAGTACATGTTGTCTCGAAGGGTCTGAACGGTTACTGTCGTGCAGTTCGAGATAAACCATTTGAGCAATTTGGATATTCTTCTAGCAACCTGACAATAGCACCCTCTAAAAATGGTAATGCAGAGGTGTCAGTGTTTAGCAACCCGAACCATTTTTCAGGGGATGATGAGCGGAAGGCGGACCAAGCACTGCTGAATAGTGTTAAGTGGTTTTTCGTAATGAGTTCTTCATATCCTAGTAAGTCTTTCATTTCATCGGGTGCTAGCCTGCCTATATACTTTTCGGTACAAATTATCGAAAGTTCAATGCCACGACTAGGGTTTGAATGAAACCAATCCAATATTTGTAAAATCTGTAGCTGATCATAAAGATCATGTTCAAACCACAAAATTATTTTTTCATATTTCCCAAAGGATTTAAGTTCACTATCCCTTTCTACAAAGCTTTTCCTAATATTCTCCGGCGTTCCCCATCTTCGCTCTATAATGAATTGAGCACGAACTTCTGAAAGCCCCTCTAACGAGAGTTTGGCTGGAACAGGACCATCATGAAGCACATCTTGCCAAGGGAGAAATACACCTGCAATATTTACTTTTTTCATTATCCCAACGGCGTTATCACCATTTGTAATATTTAGAATATTCTTCATGAACTAGATTCCTAGCGAGCTAGCAACCCTATAAGGTTAACCAATAAAGTGAGCACGATAAAGCCGATGAGCATCGCCTTCCAGGGGAAGAATACTTTAACTCGTGGACGAGTAGTGTCTTCGTGTTGATCAATGGCATGCCTTGCATTTTCTTCGATTTTTTTCTGCACTTTAGCAGCAGTATTTGGAAATAAAAGTGGTAAAACATTAAGCACTGCGGTCAGCACCAAAGATGCTACGATTGAATAGATAATAAAGTTGCTCATACACATTGCCTGCTATTTTTGTGGAAAAATTGTATACGCTCCAATGCCAAGCAACACTTGCTGCTCCATTATTCGAGTTTCTCCTGTTCGCGGTGTGCTGGCAATTTTAAGCGTGCTTCAAGACCCTTTGTTTTTCCCGTTGCCAATCACGTTCTTTTGTAGCCGCACGCTTGTCGTGTTGTTGCTTGCCTTTTGCCAAGCCAAGCTCCAGTTTCACTAGTCCTTTTTTCCAATAGAGCGACAAGGGAACCAAGGTATAACCTTTTCGTTCCACATGGCCGATCAATCGGTTTAATTCCTGACGATGGAGTAACAGTTTTCGTAATCGCCTAGACTCGGGAACAACATGGCTTGATGCTGAAGGTAAGGCCGAAATATGGGCACCAAAAAGAAAAGCTTCACCATTTTTGATGGTGATATAGCTTTCTTTTATTTGGACACGGTTATCCCGCATACTTTTAACTTCCCAGCCCTGTAGTGCAATACCGGCTTCAAAGCGATCTTCAATAAAGTAATTGTGGGTCGCTTGCCGATTTACGGCGATTCTGTTTTCCTTGGATTTTGCTTTTTTCTTGGCCATTCCAGTCGATCTGAGTTAAATGCAGTGCTAAATAGGTCGGTCTATCCGGGTTGCACCCATTGCGGATATTATACCTTCCGCGCTCAAGAATACCCATTTTCAGCGCGCATCTTTTCGCGAAGAGAATCGTTGTAGAGCCTTGAAAGAGATGACTATTCCTGCGGTTCTACGCCTAGCTCTCCACGAAAATATACCCACCCAAAACGGGCATTCTTGAACGCGAAAGGCATAGAATCAGTAAAACGAGTTAATTTTTAGCTGAAGATCGCCTTCGCAGATAGAATCTGATATTTTACCCCATTTGTAATTTAAAATTGATGAATTCCTGGTCAGCATGGGGTACTGTTCTCCTTGTAGCTAAGAAAAATATAAATATGAAAGGTAGGTAAACTATGGGACAAGTAGAATCATCACCGGTTCATGCGCAATGGAAAAATCGGGTTACGTTTATTTTTGCCGCAACAGGATCTGCGGTGGGGTTGGGGAATATCTGGAAATTTCCCTATATCACTGGCGAATCAGGTGGTGGTGCGTTTGTGCTGGTGTATTTGATCTGCATCATAGCAATGGGAATTCCGGTGATGATGGCGGAATCCATGTTAGGGAGGCGTGGCCGCAGTAATCCGATTTCCACGATGTCGTCTTTGGCGGAAGAGGCTGGAGCATCGCGGCTTTGGCGTTACCTTGGATGGATGGGGGTCATTGCGGGGATCTTGATTCTCTCCTACTACAGTGTCATTGCCGGAAAAACAATTGCCTATATCTTCAAGATTTTGACTGGTATGTTGGCAGATTTAACACCAGCGCTCGCTGAAACTTCCGTTCAGTCACTCAATACGAGTGTTTTTGCCCTAACCCTATGGCATTCAGTTTTTATGGCAGCAACCATGTACATTGTTGTTCGGGGGGTTAATGAAGGCATTGAAAAAGCGGTAGAGTTTTTGATGCCTGCATTATTCATAATTTTATTAATCCTGGTTGCTTACGCTATGACGACTGGCGCGTTTATCCAGGGGTTGACCTTTTTGTTTAAGCCCGATTGGAGTGCTTTGTCAGGGAAAACTGTTCTAATCGCTATGGGTCAGGCATTTTTTACCTTGAGCTTGGGGATGGGTGCCATTATGGTGTATGGGTCTTATCTGCCCAAAGGAATTTCCATTGCCCGAACCTCGGCTATTGTTGCTTTTGCGGATACTGCGGTCGCACTATTAGCTGGCATAGCAATATTTCCTATTGTTTTTGCCAATGGATTTGAGCCATCCTCTGGGCCAGACTTGATTTTTAAGACGTTGCCGATGGCTTTTTCCACCATGTTTGGCGGGACCATCTTTGGTCTCATGTTCTTTGTTTTACTGGTCTTTGCTGCTTTGTCATCGTCTATATCATTGATCGAACCCGCTGTTTCTTATATTGTAGAGAACAAGGGTCTCAGCCGTAAGCGAGCTTGCGTTCTAATGGGAGGTCTCACTTGGTTGTTGGGTATGGGGACGGTGTTCTCCACCAATATTTGGGCGGAGATGACTTTGTTTGGAAAAACATTTTTTGAGCTGGTCGATTTTTTGACAGCCAACATTATGTTACCGATTGGTGGAATCTTGATTGCAGTATTCGCGGGTTGGATAATGAATCGGAAAAACTCTGTCGATGAGTTGGAAATGTCGGAGGATGGGATCGGTTATAAAGTATGGCGATTTTTGATTTGTTATGTTGCTCCACCTGTCGTGGTTCTTGTATTGTTGAATAGTTTGTTTTGAGGGTTTTGAGATAATGACGACTATTGAAAGAAGTGCGCTAGTACGATTCTCGGCGCGGAACATGTTTAAATTGGTGGATGATATCGAAGCGTATCCAGAGTTCTTGCCATGGTGTAGCGGAAGCCGTGTTTTGCAGCGGAGTGATGATTTCGTAGATGCCGAACTGGAAATTGCCCGTGGGGGATTTCGGAAAAGCTTCGCGACCCGAAACAAGATCCATACTGATAGAGAAGAGATTCAAATGAGTCTCCTCAATGGCCCTTTTTCTTCATTGGAAGGCGTATGGCAATTTGTTCCTCTCCGTGAAGATGCAAGCAAGGTCTGCCTCAAGCTTGAATTTGAGCTAGCCAGCCGATTGGGTGGTCTGGCGTTCGGATCAATGTTTAGTCAGGTTTGTAGCTCAATGGTTAGCGCCTTCAGTCATCGTGCTAAGGAAATTTACGGTAGAAAAAGATAGCTTGGAAATAGAAGTCTGTCATGCATTGCCTGAGCAGCAAACAGTTATAACGCTACAGGTGAATATTGGAGTAAATGCGGAAGATGCCATTAAGTCTTCAGGAATTTTGTTGCGCCATCCAGCCATTGATCTGAAAATAAATAAAATAGGAATCTTCGGTAAGCTCTGTGAATTGAATCATGTGCTGCGAGAAGGCGACCGGGTTGAAATTTACAGGCCATTGATCGCTGATCCAAAAGAGGCCAGACGGCAACGAGCGGCGAATGCCGCCAGAAAGTAAGAACCTAAATATTTTAATCGAGGGAGAGTAACTTCATGAATTTGCAATCCGGTGATGTGCTTAAAATTGCACGATTGGCGCGTCTCCAAATAAAGGATGACGATGTAGAATCTTACGCCCATGATCTTTCAGAGATTCTGGATTTGGTTGAGCAGATGGATGCTGTCGATACCGATGATATCCAACCCATGGCTCATCCCCTGGAACACACCCAGAGGTTAAGAGACGATGTGGTTTCGGAGCGGGATGAGCGGGAATTATTTCAATCCCAGGCAACCCAGGTGGAGGCGGGGCTTTATCTGGTGCCAAAAGTTATTGAATGATTGGAATAGTCTATATATTAGGTATATCGGAAACGCATGCACAATAAGACGATAGCGGAATTATC
>JAZGGE010000288.1:0-3752 GCA_036480195.1 Methylococcales bacterium | reverse complement strand
CCTTCATCCAGCATGGCGTGAAAAAATCGCTTGAAACGATCTTGGTCACATAACATCACCTCATCAAAAGATGTGACTTGACTGGCATCGGAAAAAAACAAACCGAACATACCGCCCACATTACTGGTAGTAAAATCTATACCCGCCGATGTTGCCCGGTGTACTAATCCTTCAACGAGGTGAATCGTTGATTCGGTTAAACGTTCAAAAAAACCTGGAACAGATATGATTTCGAGGGTTTTGAGACCAGCAGCCATTGCAACGGGGTTTCCTGACAGGGTGCCTGCCTGATACACTGGCCCCAGTGGGGCAATGTGCTCCATGATCTCTCGTTTTCCACCAAAAGCGCCGACAGGCATTCCTCCGCCAATCACTTTCCCCAATGTCGTCAGGTCTGGTGCAATCCCATATAAACCTTGGGCTCCACCGAGGGCGACACGAAACCCGGTCATGACTTCATCAAAGATAAGTACACTGCCAAATTTATCACACAGTTCCCGTAATATTTCCAAAAAACCGGAGGTTGGAGGAATGCAATTCATATTGCCAGCAACAGGTTCCACAATAATGCAGGCGATATCCGAACCGTAGGCGTTCATTGCTTGTTTAATTCCTTCAGCATCATTGAACTGCAAGGTTAGGGTATATTCCGCCAGAGAAGAAGGAACTCCGGGGGAGCTCGGTATACCCAGGGTAAGCGCACCCGATCCGGCTTTTACCAATAGTGAGTCGGAATGACCATGGTAGCAACCTTCGAATTTAATGATTTTGTCGCGACCGGTATAGCCTCGCGCCAATCGAATTGCACTCATAGTGGCTTCGGTTCCGGAATTGACCATCCGTACCAAGTCCAGTGAAGGAACCAATTCACAAAGCTTCTCCGCCATTCGGGTTTCGATAACGGTTGGTGCGCCATAACTTAGCCCCCGATCGACAGCATCATGAACAGCTTTGAGTATCTCGGGATGGGCATGACCCGCTATCATTGGCCCCCAAGAACCCACATAGTCGATATAGCGTTTTCCTTCTGAATCGATCAGGTAAGGTCCAGAGGCTTCCTGTATAAATAGGGGGGTTCCACCCACACCCTTAAATGCCCGAACCGGAGAATTAACACCACCGGGTATTACGTCGTTTGCTTGGGAAAAAAGTGACGCCACATTGTTCATTGTTGGATTTCCTTGTTGAATTTCGAGCAATACCCTACTTTACTCTGAACCCACAGATTCAGACCTCTTATATACCCTCACCACTTAAATAGTGTATCGCTTCATGCACACTAATGAAAATTTTTCCTTCCGCCAAGTTGTCAAGAAATGTGGTTTTTTCCAGTCTATCCATTACCGGGCCCTTTACTTCCGCCAAGTGCAATATGACGCCAGCATTTTTCAAATACTCAATCAGTGACCGGAGAGATTCCAGTGCGCTGGAATCAATAAAATTGATCGCGCTACAAATTAGCACCAAGTGCTTGACTTCCTTATTGTCGACGACGAGTTCCAGGATTTTATCTTCCAAATAATGAGTATTGGCAAAATACAGATTTTCATCGATTCTCAGAGCCAGGATATCCGGGTAGGTTTTAACAGGATGACGGTCAACATTTCGGAAATGTTCACTGTTACCTACCCGACCGACAATCGCAAAATGGGGACGGCTGCTCTGATGAAGATAAAGTGCGATGGAAAGCCCGGCACCAAACAGGATACCCGGTTCAAGCCCGATAAAGAGTACGGCTATAAACGTCGTAATCAATGCTATGGTATCGGCTTTGTTGTAAGTCCAGGTATGGCGAATACTGTCCACATCGATAAGAGCAGAAACAGCTAGCATGATAATAGCGGCCAATACTGCATGGGGCAGATAATAGAAAAGTGGTGTTAAAAACAATAACGAAAAAGCAACGAGCACAGCTGTTATCAATGAAGCCAGGGGTGTGTTGGCACCTGAGGTGAAATTGATCATTGATCGGCCAAATCCCCCTGCTACGGTATAACCACCGGAAAAGGCTGCGCCGATGTTGGCTGCTCCCAACGCAAGTAATTCCTGATTTGGATTAATCTTTTGGCGTCTGCGGCTCGCGAGTGCTTTAGCGACGGAAACACTTTCCAAGAACCCAATGACTGCAATAAGGGCTGCGCTTTGCAATAACATCTGCCATAAAGTCCAGTCAAAAAAGGGGACTGCGATTGCAGGCAGCCCGGCAGGTATTGCTCCTACTATTGAAACGCCAGCGTGGGAACGTAAATCAAAAATCCGACTCAGTAGTGTGCCAACGATGACGACCAGTAGTGGCCCCGATTTTGATAAGATATTCACCCAGGTAGTCGGTGTCCCAAGCCTTGTTAAGATTTTTTGAATACCCGACCGCATTCCTAAGAGTAGCGAAATACTTCCAATGCCTAGTGCGGCTGTTACCCAGTTGATTTCCTCCAGATTTACAGCCATGTAAATTAGCCCTTTATACCACGGTAGTCCGTCAGGCACTGGCAGACCTAAAAGGTGTTTTAATTGACTGAATGCGATCAGGAAAGCGCCTGCGCTTGTAAATCCGGATATGACCGGATGACTTAAAAAATTGACGAATGCGCCCAAACGAATTATTCGCATTAGAATAAGGATAATACCGACCAGCAGTGCCAAAGTAAGTGCTGCCAGTTTGAGCTGACTATCTGGCAAATTTAAACTCGATAGCGCAGTCGCTGTCATTAGCGACATCAGGCCCACCGGTCCAACGGCCAAAGTACGGCTCGAGCCTAATACACCGTAAATGACAATGGGAGCAATGCAGGAGTAGAGTCCAAATTGCGGAGGTAGACCTGCTAGCATTGCATAAGCCATTGCCTGGGGTATTAGAACAATAGTGACGATAGTTCCCGCGATGATATCGCCACTAAGATCTTTGCGCTGGTATTCAGGTAACCATTTTAGTAGTGGGAAAAATTTTTCGAGAGATTTTACATCCATGGCAAAGCAGTGGTTTTAGGAGAGAAGTTATGGTTCTATTTAGTCCAATAGTATAGCTAATAAGAATATCATTATATAGTGTTTGAAAATGTAGCGAATGGATTGCGGAATTATCAGAACCTAAATATTTCTATACTAAAATCAAGTGTGTGTAAGGATTTTGATTGCCATGCGACGAATAAGCAATACTTATATTTGTAAATATAAAGGTAAACCAATAATGACTCCATCACGTATTGCACTACTTCTCTTTGTTACCGCCTTGATTGTTGCATTTTTCATTTTCGATTTGCAGCAATTTCTAAGTCTGGAAATGCTTAAATCCAAACAAGCGGAATTTGAAGCTTACCGACTTAATCACCCAGGAGCTTCTATCGCGGTCTATGCATTGGTCTATATTGCTGTTACTGGCTTATCACTACCCGGCGCAGCGATTCTGACGCTGGCCGGAGGGGCTGTTTTCGGCTTGTTCTGGGGAACGGTGATAGTTTCCTTCGCCTCATCAATCGGGGCGACGTTGGCTTTTATAGCTGCTCGATTTTTGTTCCGGGACAGTGTTAAAAACAGGTTCGGAGACCGCCTGCAAGCCATCGATGAAGGAATCTCTCGGGACGGCGCATTTTATCTTTTTACCTTAAGACTTGTGCCAATATTCCCATTTTTTATAATCAATCTGGTTATGGGGTTAACCAAAATGAAAACCCTGGTTTTCTATTGGGTAAGCCAGATTGGTATGTTTGCAGGCACCATCGTTTATGTCAATGCTGGCACCCAGTTAGCAAAAA
>JAZGGE010000287.1:0-36555 GCA_036480195.1 Methylococcales bacterium | reverse complement strand
CCCACTATTCGCCTCAAATGATCGAAAAATCTGACCCAAAATGGGTTTCCCTCGCTACGGTTTCTATTCTCGGACAGCCTTCTAGCCAAAAATTGGACAATCCACGGTGATCTTCTATGCTTAAGATTAACCCAGATCCTTATCAAACAAAAATCTCAAATTAAATTTATTGCTAAATGGTTACCGCAGCGAAGCATATACAGCTAACAGGCTTAGCAAGATGTCTTGTCCAGGCAGGTCACATGGAAGATGCCGATGCGCTTGCCCATCATGAAGAGTCAAGAAAGAAAAAAGTCCCTTTTGTCACCTATCTGGTAAATAACAAGATATTGGATGGCTTATCCATTGCCCAGTCCACCTCGAAAGAATTTGGTGTGCCATTATTCGATTTGGACGCAATCGAAAATATTACGTCTTCAATCAGTCTTGTTAGCGAGAAACTGATCCGCCAGCACCATGCCTTGCCACTGTTCAAACGTGGAAACCGTCTGTTTGTGGCAATTTCTGACCCGACCAATGTTCATGCCTTAAACGAGATAAAATTCCACACCGGCCTCACAGCGGAAACAGTATTAGTCGAGGAGGAAAAACTTTCCCGTGTCATAGAGAATGCTCTCGATGCTGCCGATAACACCATGACCGACCTCATGGATGATGACCTCGAAAATCTTGAGGTCATGGGCGGGGATGATATTGACAACAATGAAGATGTAGAAGGCGACATAGACGAGACACCAATCGTTCGCTTTGTAAATAAGATTCTCCTGGATGCCATTAAGAAAGGCGTATCGGATATTCATATTGAACCCTACGAAAAAAAATTCCGGGTTCGTTATCGCAGTGATGGCATCTTACAGGAAGTGGCAGCTCCACCCGCTAATTTAGCCAATCGCATCACTGCCCGGCTTAAGGTAATGTCCCGTATGGATATTGCTGAACGCCGCGTCCCTCAAGATGGCCGCATTAAAATGACGCTATCTAAAAATCGCTCGATTGACTTTCGAGTCAGTACTTGCCCAACACTATTTGGGGAAAAAGTTGTACTACGTATTCTGGATCCTACCAATGCCCAAATGGGTATTGAGAAACTGGGATTCGAACAGGAACAACAGCGATTGTTTCTCGATGCGATTAATAAACCATACGGCATGGTTCTGGTCACAGGTCCCACAGGTAGTGGTAAAACTGTATCTCTATATACTGGCCTTAATATTCTCAATTCACCGGAAAGGAATATTTCCACAGCGGAAGATCCGGTAGAAATTACCGTATCGGGCATCAACCAAGTCAACATGAATCCCAAGGCTGGCCTTACTTTTGCCACTTCGCTCAGAGCATTCTTGCGGCAGGATCCGGACATTATCATGGTCGGAGAAATACGGGATCTCGAAACCGCAGAAATCGCCGTTAAGGCCGCTCAAACAGGTCATATGGTTCTCTCAACACTGCATACCAACGACGCGCCGCAAACTCTCGACCGCCTGATGCAGATGGGTATTCCTCCCTTTAATATCGCTTCGTCGGTTGTTTTGATCATGGCCCAAAGATTGGCGAGAAGATTGTGCGAACATTGCAAAACTGAAGAAAAATTACCGGAAGAAGTTCTGATCGAAACTGGCTTTCGAAAGGATGAGTTTAATGAGCTTGAAATCTATACAGCGGGTGATGGTTGCGACCATTGTGTTGGCGGTTATAAAGGACGGGTCGGAATTTATCAAGTGATGCCCATCACAGAAACACTAACCCGCATTATTCTTGAAGGCGGGAATACCCTACAATTAGCAGAAGCAGCAAAACAAGACGGTGTGAACGATCTTAGAGAATCCGGACTGAATAAAGTTCGGGAGGGAATAACCAGTTTGAAAGAACTTAACCGTGTAACCAGAGAGTAAAAACCATGGCAGAACAAGCATTAACCCTTTTTGTGTGGGAAGGCACCGATAGAAAAGGTTCAAAGAATAAAGGTGAACTGACGGGGAAAAGTGAAATTGCCGTCAAAGCAGAGCTACGTCGTCAAGGCATCAAACCCATAAAGGTTAAGAAAAAACCAAAACCTTTATTTGGAAAAATGGGTAAAAAAATTACCCCTAAAGATATTGCGATTTTTAGCCGCCAATTGGCAACGATGCTTACAGCGGGAGTACCCCTGGTTCAGGCTTTTGAGATTGTCGGTCGGGGTCATGAAAATCCCAGTATGCAGGAATTAATTTTGGCCGTGAAAGTCGATGTGGAAAGTGGCAATACACTCGCCGAATCCTTGGGCAAACATCCTCTCTATTTTGATGACCTGTTCTGCAACCTGACAAATGCTGGCGAACAAGCTGGTGTACTCGAATCACTACTGCACAAAATAGCGGACTATAAAGAGAAAACCGAAACCCTCAAGGGGAAAATCAAGAAAGCCATGACCTACCCCATCGCTGTGCTGGTTATCTCTTTCATTGTGACTGCGGTTCTCCTTATTTTCGTCGTACCGCAGTTCGAAGATCTGTTCAACGGCTTTGGCGCTGACCTTCCGGCATTCACCCAATTCGTAGTCGGATTATCTCGTTTCATGCAAGAATACTGGTATGCAGTCTTCGGCGGTATTATTGGGGTAATCTATGTTGTAAAGCAGACCAAAAGACGCTCTCGGAAGTTTAATGAAATGCTCGACAGAACTTTGTTGAAGGTACCTGTCATCGGCGACATAGTCAATAAAGCCGCCATTGCGCGCTATTCTAGAACATTAGCAACTATGTCTACCGCAGGTGTTCCACTGGTTGAAGCATTGACTTCTGTCGCCGGGGCAACAGGCAACATCGTCTATTCGAATGCAGTTTTACGGATGCGTGAAGATGTTGCGACCGGTCAACAACTGCAACAGTCTATGCGCCAGGCAGATCTTTTCCCCAACATGGTAGTTCAGATGGTCGCCATTGGTGAAGAATCGGGAAAAATTGATGAAATGTTGGAGAAAGTTGCAGATTTCTATGAAGAAGAAGTGGATAATGCGGTTGATTCTCTAAGCAGTCTGATCGAACCCATGATCATGGCGTTTCTTGGTGTTGTTGTCGGTGGCCTGGTTGTTGCCATGTACTTGCCGATATTCCAGATGGGATCGGTGGTTTAAGTGTTAAAGCTAGATCAGTGAGTCCGTAACGACGCAGAGCACATGCTCTTGTTCCCACAGTGGTTCAAAAAACACTCGCTTAACCTATTGAATCAAGCTAGTATTTTTTAATTCCACTGTGAAATCTGTAACTTACGCTCTGCATTCGCGATGGACTCACGGATCCGGGTTAAAATAAAATAAAACACAAAACGGATGATGGATAAGTTAGACAATGGCGGTTCTTAGAATTTTATTGACGGAGACCCCGTGACGCTTTTTTATGTTCTAGAGCACAATCCATTATTCTTCATTCTATTAAGTGGATTATTCGGGTTATTAGTCGGGAGTTTTATAAATGTTGTAGTCTATCGGCTCCCACTTATGATGGAACGGAATTGGCGCAGGGAATGCACTGAATTTCTCGAACTGCCGGAACCGGAAGACAATAAGCCAGCACTTAACCTGTTAACTCCGGGTTCTTGTTGCCCCGCTTGCAATCATACGATTGCACCTTGGGAAAACATCCCCATTCTAAGCTATCTATTCCTTAAAGGACGCTGCGCCCATTGCAATACCAAAATCTCGGCGCGCTACCCTTTGGTCGAATTGTTTACCAGTGTTTGCACCGCTCTCGCTGCCTGGCATTTCGGATTTGGCTGGGAAGCACTACTGGCATTCATTTTAGTTTGGTCCCTGATCTCACTATCTCTCATTGATATCGACCATCAGCTATTACCCGATTCTATAACCTTACCGCTACTTTGGTTAGGCTTATTCATATCAGTATTCGGAATCTATACGGATAGCCCGGCAAGTATTATCGGCGCAGTCGCCGGCTATTTAACCTTATGGCTCGTCTACCATCTTTTCAAGCTAGTTACTGGTAAAGAAGGTATGGGCTACGGAGATTTTAAACTCCTATCCTTGCTAGGTGCCTGGATGGGATGGCAATTCCTACCCCTGATCATCCTCCTTTCGTCGTTGGTCGGAGCGATCATTGGAATCTCAATGATGCTATTTTTCAACCATGATCGCCAGACACCTATCCCCTTTGGACCCTATCTCGCAGCTGCCGGGTTTATCGCCTTGATTTGGGGTGAAAGAATCATTGCTTATTATCTAACGTCGATCGGAATACCGGGCTGATTATAAGTACCTCCGCATAATTAATTTAACAGTTTGCTTGTCTTTTTTCTCATCTTCCGCGTTGCAAAAACAGTTACATAGTGCACTATGCGCCTGTTTCTGCGCCTTGAAGATGAAAAAAAATCCTGCACAAAACTGTCAAATTAACTATGCTCTGGTACTTATACGATTGTTCGAACTAAAAATTGAGTCACTTTTCGGTACCAGATACAATATAATCCATATGTTAAAAATCGGTCTTACAGGAGGGATAGGCTGCGGTAAAACGACCGTAGCAAATCTATTCTCTACCCGCGAAATCCCTGTTATCGAGGCCGATGTAATTGCGAGGCAACTTGTAAACCCTGGACAGCCGGCATTGGATCAAATTGTAAAACAATTCGGGCCAGGATTATTGACGGAAGAAGGACAGCTCAATCGCAGTAAACTCCGAACTATCGTATTCGAATCAGATGGCAAACGGAAACAGCTCGAAACGATCCTTCACCCCCTGATAATAAAAGCGATGGATAAAGAACAGCAGCAGCTGATCGCTCCCTATTGTGTCTTTTGTATTCCACTGCTGCTGGAAACCGGACTGGAAGGGTTCGTTGACCACATACTTGTCATCGACTGTCCCGTTGAAACTCAAATTCAAAGGGTTGCCGAACGTGATAAACTAAGCCGTCAGGAAATCCAGCGCATAATACAATCTCAAGTATCCCGTGATCAGCGGTTAAAATCAGCAGACGATATCATTACCAACAACGATAAAATTGATCTACTGGAAAAACAGGTTGAACAATTACACCTCAAATATATTTTACTTTCCGAAGGTTAGAACTCTTGCCACAGAGCAGCAAGTTAGCAGGGTGCTGTTGCACTTGACATTAACTCCTTTTCGCCTTAGAAACTCAACGTTTTAACTACACTAAATTTTAACCACTTGAACGACATTCCACTGAGTATACTTTTTAGCATACTTTTTGTTCTTATCCTTCTATCCGCTTTTTTTTCCGGTTCCGAAACGGCGCTGATGACGCTCAACCGCTATCGGTTACGACATCTCGTAAAGACCAAACATTCCGGGGCGATTCGAGCACAGAAGCTCCTTGAACGTCCGGATCGGCTCATTGGCCTGATTCTTCTCGGCAATAACTTCGTCAACATCTTGGCATCGTCACTGAGTACGGTCATTGCCTTAAGGTTATTTGGTGAAGCAGGCATTGCCGGAGCAGCAGGCATCCTTACCTTGGTTATTTTAATTTTTGCCGAAGTCGCACCAAAAACCCTGGCAGCTATAAATCCGGAAAAACTGGCTTTTCCTGCATCCTGGGTGTTTGTTCCCTTGCTGCGATTGCTTTATCCCATCGTCTGGACAGTAAATCTCATAGCCAATCAGCTACTCAGACTGGTCGGCGTCAATCCTAACACTCTAGGCCGCGACAACATCAGCAAGGAAGAATTACGAACAGTGGTCGCTGAAGCCGATGCCTTAATGCCACAGCGATACCAGAATATGCTACTGGGCATTCTTGATCTGGAATCAGCAACTGTTGAAGATGTCATGGTGCCACGTAACGAAATCCAGGGTATAGACCTGGAAGATCGACTAGAGGTGATCGTTAATCAACTTAAAAACAGCCCCCACACTCGCCTCCCCGTCTATAGGAAAAGTATCGACCAAGTTATCGGATTTCTTCACCTGCGTAAAATCCTGGCTTTACTGTCCAATAAAAATTTCGATCATGAAACCATTATCAACAATCTGAAAAAAACGTACTTCATCCCAGAAAATACATCAATGCATAACCAGCTGGTGAACTTCAAACAGGAAGATGAGCGGATTGGTCTGGTTGTTGATGAATATGGCGACGTACTCGGACTCATTACATTAGAAAACATACTTCAGGAAATCGTTGGAGAGTTTGTTTCCAACCCCCAAGACGTACAAAAACAAAAGGATGGCAGTTTCCTCGTTGATGCCAGTATTACAGTACGGGAGCTCAATCGAGCAACCGGTTGGGAATTCCCGGTAGAGGGACCTAAAACCCTAAACGGATTAATCATTGAGTTTCTGGAAAACATCCCTGAACCGGGTACCAATTTCACACTTTTCAACTATCCTCTTGAAATTATCAGTCTTGATGGGAATGCAGTGAAAAAGGTACGATTTCTTTCGACAAAGAAACATCGTAAGAAGAAAAAGTAAAAATTCGCTTTGCATTGCCGGTTTTATGTCTATACTTAAATTGAAGACCAATACCTGCACCCCATCTGTCTTGGACTCATGGATTCAGATAGTTATCGGGTTTTTCTTTATGGAACAAGAAAAGGTGAGCACCGAACACCAATGATTTGTTTTCCTAGTGGGACCGGGTCTATCGAGGAGCTTTCACTGCATTTTAGTAACTGAATATTCTGCAAATAATGGCGAAATTTACGCTCACCTTCAAGGGACGCTTCATTGAGACCTATAGCTTCGAGCAAGGAGAAATCTCTATTGGTCGAGCCCTGTCCAATTCCATATCGATTGACAGCCTCGCAGTTGCATCAACCCATGCAATCGTTTCATTGGATAGCGATGGCGCAAACCTGAAACAGGCCAATGTAAGCGCGTCCATTCTGGTAAATAATCAAAAAAGAACAGAACATAATCTAATTGATGGCGATGTTATAACAATTGGAAAGCATACCCTGCTTTATTCTTCAAAAGCTTCGCCCATTCCAACAGAAGACAAATATTTCAAAGAACTTACCGCCTTTGCAACTAGCAATAAGGTGTCGTCCGAAACATCGAATATCGCAGCCAATCTGCAAATATTACGAGGCAAAAACATTGGCCGTATCATTCCTTTGAACAGAGCAATGACCCGGCTAGGCAAGCCTGGATCAGGTGTTGCCGTTATTGCAAGACGCAAAGATGGTTTCTTTATATCGCCGCTGGAAAACAACGCTCTTATTAAACTCAATAAGGACGAAATTGGTGAAGAAAGCATTAAATTACAAAACGGTGACACACTGGAAATTGAGAAAAATACTCTGCGATTTTATTTGGAGGATGAAAAATGAAGGAAGCGGAAAAAGTTTTTGAAGATAAGCGTAATTTTAACCGGGTTATGTATTTTGCTGATGCAACTCTATCCAATTCAAGAGAATCCTGGCCATGTCAGGTCTCCGACCTTTCCTTGAAAGGTTGCTTGCTGGAATTTCAAGCGCCCTGGTCAGGGGAAACCAAATCTCCCTACCTTGTTACTCTTGCCTTGGCTGATGATGTGCAAATCACAATGACCGTCACCCTGGCACATATGGAAGGAAACAAAGCAGGATTTCATTGCGAGAACATTGATCTCGATAGCATATCAGAGCTTAGGCGGTTAGTGGAACTAAACCTTGGGGATAGCGAGCTACTCGAAAGAGATCTCTCCGCTCTTGCCTCTTCAAGAGGGTAGCAAACTAAGTCACTGTCCAAGAAATAAAAACTCCTAGATCTCCGCCAATATCGTATTGACGGAGTCTATAGGATAAAGCTTCTCAAAAAAATTGAAGGATTACTGTGTTACAGCATATCCAATATCAAAAATAGAACGGCAGTTAATCCTAACCCACTGTGTATCACTCCCTTAACGCTTGCCATGGGACCCATTTTACCTGCTGCAGGCAGTTTTTTGACCAAGTCATTGCCTTTTATAACCGGATACGCGCCATTAAATTCCAAAACAAGAATAATGACGACAGCAAGTAGGAAAGCGAACCCACTAAAGGCGTGTGGATAGTGCGAGGATGCTCCCATAAAGAAAAGCATAGGAATTGAAAACAGTGTATTGGTTCTGGAAGCCAAGCCTGCTTTAGCAAGAGAGTCAGCCGCATCAGGTAAGGCCTTCCCTCCCCCAGCGACTGCTTCAGCTGAAGCAATGACTACTTGTTGGCTGGGCCATATGATCATCCAAACGTTAACAAACATAAAAATACCCAGCAACGCACCAATATAGATATCCATCGACATACCACCGCCTCGAATTGCAAAAATTGCAATCCCGGTCAGCAATGTAACCATCGCTCCCCAACGAAACCACCATAAAGCACGAGGAACAAGCCCACGTATCGCATCAGACTTGGAAGAAGCCTCGGCTTCCTTGAAGTACTCTGTTTGTACGAAATTGAAGTAGTAAAGTAATCCGATCCACGTAATCCCCGCCAAAAAATGGGCAAAACGCATTAGCATTTCCAAACCGACACTCGTAGTAATTATTTCCATTGAAATCCCCCTCTAATTTAAAGTATATTATTATTGACATAGAGAATGCCGTAACTTTTCGTGACGACACAGCTAAATATACGCCACAAGGGGGTAATGGTGTCAAGTTTTCGTATCTACCGCCATACTAGCTGCGAAGAAATAGGGACGGAATTGTTTCTAGAAAAGAATCTGGGTTTGGCCAGACCCAAGGCCCATAATAGCCTGAATTATATAATCTTTTCCGTTTAAGGATGCCCGTTCTGGGTGGGTAAATTATCGCGGAGATCAGGGCTTCAAAAGTGTTTGGTAGCCACCCTGATAGTACAAGAGCGGTTCTCCAGATCGACAAATCACGTCTTGCACTTCACCAATAATAATCCAGTGAGTCCCCGCAAAAACCTGATCCACGACCCGGCAGTCGAGTGATGCAAGGCTTGAATCAAGAATTGGAGCACCCGTTGTAGATTCACTCCAAGTGACACTTTTAAAGCGTTCTTCCTGGGTACTCCCACCGGCAAAACTATTGGAAATCTCCTGTTGATCCGAATTGAGAATATTGACAGCAAAACATTGACTTTCCTTTATGCCTTCAGCAGTATCCGCCGATTTGTTGAGGCAAACTAAAATCAGAGGTGGATCGACCGATACACTGGAAAACGCTGTGGCCGTCATCCCCTGGCAACCAAATCGATCCGTTTTTGTCGTGACAACGGTAACGCCTGATGCCCAATCTTGAAGGGCTTTTTTAAAACTGTCTACGTCTATAGTCATTTTTACTTAATATTATCTCCAATGAATTGATGCACACGATGTATTCTTATTTTCTATACTCATCAACTATACTCTGAGCCTGTTCTACATCTTCGTTCTCTACCCATATCGAAACCGTCCCGCTAACCGGAAGTTCGCCAATTCCTCCTTGAAGATAGTATCCAGTAATATTTGCGGCTACTCCGCACTGTTCCAACAAGCCTTTAAGAATATTTCCCTCTATTACATCTTGAGCATCATATATGCGTTGCATTACATCGAAACAGCAAAAGATAGAGACACTCGGACTGAAATCAGATGAAAGCAGTTCAATGACCACCCCGCTCTACTGCGGAAAAATGCCGATACCCTGCAGCAGAAACAGTCTGCAATTCGCCTTCTTTTAAAAGCCGAATTCCAGGAGTTTCTTCAATCCTTCCTATGCATGTATACGGAGTACCAAGCCTACTCATAGCTCTATGTAACTCAGATTCCCGTCCAGACTCTACGGTAAAACAGAGCTCATAGTCATCACCAGCACCTAAAGGAAACCGCCAATCACAACTTTCCCTAATATATCGCTGAACGGAATGTGAAAAAGGAATTTTTTCAAAGTTGATGGTTGCCCCGACATTGCTTTCTTCCAAAATATGACCGAGATCGGCTAATAGCCCGTCGGAAATATCGATACAGGCATTCGCCATCGTTCGAATTGCCAAGCCAACATTAACTTGAGGCTGCGGGAAATGCAATTTTCTAAGCGCCTGCTCATCTCGAAACGGCAATTTCTGTTGTTCCATCAGAAGTCCAATGCCAGCATCTCCGATATAACCGGTGACAAAAAGCAAATCACCAGTTTGTGCAGCCCCACGAAATAACGCCGTACTTTTGGGCAATACCCCGAGAGCTTGTATCGATACAGCCAAGGGTCCACGAGTCGTATCGCCGCCAATCAAATCCACAGAGAACTTATCGGCTAATTGGAACAATCCCCTGGCAAATCCATTCAGCCAACCCTCGTCTGCATTTGGCAACGTTAATCCCAAGGTAATCCAACGAGGATCAGCACCCATCGCAGCCAAATCACTTAGATTTACCGCTAATGCTTTGTGTCCCAATGATACCGGATTAACTCCCGGGAAAAAATGCGTTCCTTCCACCATTGTATCTATGGTAACTGCCAGTTCGTACTTTTCGTCCATCGACAACAAAGCACAATCATCGCCTATCCCCAAAACCGTAGCGGAATGTCTAGTTGTTTTTTTGCGAAGGAAATACCGTCGGATCAGATCAAATTCTGTAAGCGACACGCTACCCCGTTGAGGCCGGCTCGATATAAGTCTGCCTTTCTACTGTCCGATGCTTTCTAGCGACTTTATGCAGCACACCATTCACATATTTATGGCTCTCAGTTGCCCCGAACCGTTTTGCCAAATTGATTCCTTCGTTGAGAACGACCTTAAAGGGAATATCCAAACGGTGAAGCAATTCGTACGCTCCAATCCGTAATA
The DNA here is from genome assembly GCA_036480195.1 of Methylococcales bacterium. Taxonomy (GTDB): domain Bacteria; phylum Pseudomonadota; class Gammaproteobacteria; order Methylococcales; family JAZGGE01; genus JAZGGE01. The sequence continues at coordinate 25,835 of JAZGGE010000287.1, read as the reverse complement.
TCGCGCGTTCAACGGGATCAAGTTTCTCTATCGGTCGATCGACAAACTGGCTCAACGCAGCATCGATTCGCCCTAAATCTTTAGGGACACCATACAATAGCTCACGGAAATAGCTTGACTGACCAATAATATAATCGGGATCTTCCAGAAACTGTTTTTCGATATTGCATAACTCTTGACCAGCCACTTGCCACTGATAAAGTGCTTGAACAGCACAGCGACGCGCTTGGGTTCGCGCAGTACTCATCGTTTTTCTAACTCACGAAACAAACTAACCATTTCCAAGGCAGACAATGCCGCCTCGGCACCCTTATTTCCAGCTTTTGTACCCGCCCTTTCTATGGCTTGCTCCAGTGTATCAACCGTCAAAACGCCAAAGCTAACCGGGATATCAAAACTGAGCGAAACGCCAGCAATACCCTTAACACACTCCCCAGCAACATACTCAAAATGTGGCGTATCTCCTCGTATTACTGCACCTAGCGCAACAATTGCATCATACGTTCCTGTTTTTGCCACTCTCTGGACAGTAATAGGTAATTCGAAAGCACCTGGAGCTCTTACAATTTCTATTGACTGCTTATCAATACCGTGCCTGGATAACGCGTCAATCGCGCCATTGAGCAATTGTTCGACAATGAAACTGTTGAACCGTGATACAACAAGACAAAATTTTGCATCCTGAATGTGGAGCTGCCCTTCGTAGACTTTACATACCACCATTTTGATTCATAAAAACCTTAGGTTAATTCTTTGTTTGTTAAGGAACCAGAACTAAATAAAAAACTGAAACCCGCACCGGATTTTATTCATATTCAAAACGCACAAATAGGCGCGTAACAAACTGCACCACTATTTGCACAGCATGAGAAGACGGCTAAAAAAACAAGACATATTCTAGCTTTATTTGATCGATTCCTAACGGCGTCGGCCTTTTTTACCACGAGAAGCCCGCACGTCTTCAAACCTAACTTTTAAAGGCTTTCCGGCGTGCATCTTGCCATCAAGCCCTGCAATAGCTGCTCTCGCTTCATGCCCTTCCATATCAACAAATCCAAAGCCCCGACAATGGCCACTAAATACGTCCGTAATAAGTTGTATTCCACGCACTGTACCAAACTCAGAGAACAATGCCGTAACAGATTCTTCTGTGGCTTCAGAGGGTAAACTTCCAACAAATATTCTTTTCAAATTGCATAACCATTTAAGTTAGAGAAGGTATCGAACCCCATGACAAATCTTATTAACTTTGTTATGGAAAAACGAAAAAGCCCACAGCTTGCTTGCTGCAGGGGTCAAAACAGGCAACCAAGTCTATGGCCAGGAGGCTGTCCGAGAATAGAAACTGTTGCGAGGAGAAAGCCCTTCGGAATCAGATTCTTAGATCAATTGAGGTGAATAGTGGGCTATTTAACAAAAATCTGGCCAAACAGTTTTCTCACAATTGGCTCCCTATTCCAGGACAGTCTCCTAGCTATCAACCATTACTTGTGCTGCTTGCGGCCCCTTGGGACCGTCTTCTACCTCATAACGAACCGCTTGACCTTCAGATAAGGATCGAAAACCTTCAGAGGCAATCGAAGAAAAGTGGACAAAAACATCGGCACTACCATCGGCAGGCGAAATAAACCCATAACCTTTTCCGTCGTTAAACCATTTTACAGTACCTGAAACCATTGTATTAACCACCTTTAGATGTATAAATAAAAGAACATTGAATTGCAACACTACCTGGCAATTTACAGGAGAGAACTGGGAAGGTACTTCTGAAAAATGCTGAACATCATGCAATAGATATAAGCGTACCGCAACCATAAAGGAATTTCCAGTATCTTTTTAAGTGAACACTCGACCGTACCCTATTTGTCGCGCCTAAGCCCCTACAGTCAAGCCTAGTCGCTAAGAACAAAAATTAGATAGAATCCCGAGACCGGCACTCCGTCGAGGTTGTATCAAAGGACACGACTAAGGCCGTACGTTAATTTCACATCAGGACATACAACATAGGTGCATAGACAAACTACGCCACTATTTGTACAACACCTAAAACTGATGAAAAGGCGAGTTACTATTCGCCCACAACAGGTTTGCGTCATATGCCCTACTCAATATGGCATATAACATAAATAATTAGGGTTCCAATGGCCTCATTCGAATCTTCCTCCGTTATTTTTCAAGTTCCTATTTCTAATCTCCGGACGAGAACGCCGTAGCCCTTAACTCACAAACCGATAATACTATTTTTGGCTCTACGAATGGCATGCATAGTGCTTTAACTATTAACGTAGGTAAGTGCCTATCCGCAATGTGGCTAGTCAGCTATAGGAATGACAATGCTTTTTGATGCTCATAAGGCATTGTCTTTCCTATAGCTGACTAGGAGGCTGTCCGAGAATAGAAACCGTAGCGAGGGAAACCCATTTTGAGTCAGATTTTTCGATCATTTGAGGCGAATAGTGGGCTATTTAACGAAAATGATCGAAAAATCTGGCCAAAATGGGCTTTTCCGCAGTAGATTCTCTATTCTCGGACAGCCTCCTAGGCGTAGAACCGCCTCTTTCAAGGTTCTACAACGACGCTCTTCGCGAAAAGATGCACGCTAAAAATGGGTATTCTTGGGCGCGAGAGGTATAACTCCCCATAGGGAGAGGGAGTGCTATCAAATCCTACCATAACCGAAAACAAAGAAAACTAAGAGGATTGGACGATGAGAACAAAAACGCTACTCTGTTTGGCATTAATAACCATGTTAATTACAGGGTTATCCATTACCCTGCAAAAATACGACCCAGGTAACAATGAAACCCAGCTCATCACGGGTAGAGGCAATCCAAAAACTCTAAAGCTTACCTTTGAAAGATGGAAACAACGCTACACCAGGAATCAAGGTGGAGAAATTTTAAGTCTACCGCTTGCCTATAGCCGTGCTTTTTCAAAAGAAACCCTTTCCGCGACTGGATCTATCCAAATCAATCTGCTAGATGGTAAGACTGAAGTTACTGTAATGGGCCTTGATAACCGGAACGAATACGACCTCTGGTTTATTGACAACCAGAAAGAACCCGATTTAAGCCATAGCGCAAACCGAAAAGTAAAGATCGGAAGCTTGCAATACAAAGATGAAACTCATCAAATTCTCACCTGGCTAAATCGTTCGAAACTCGAAGGCTTCAAGCTTGATCAGGTCGTTGTCGCAAAGGTAAACCAAACTCCGAATAATGGTGGATTATTGTACGGCAGCCCAAGCTTTTTCCAGCGTTTGTTTTATACCGATCAGCTATGGACAATTACTGATATCGGCAATATCAGCCATCCTGAAAATCAGGGAAGAGTCGCCACACCCTTCCAATTCTTGCTGCCAAAACCTGTACTTGCCGACGGCCTACATCGAAATCTGGAAGTGATACTTGGCGAACAAATCGCCAAAGGCCGGGATCTATTCATCAACGAAACCTTTGATGGAAATGGCCGTACTTGTGAAACCTGTCACCGACTGGATAACAACCATACCATCGACCCCAACTATATCGCCAAACTACGCGATGATGATCCATTATTCGTCCATGAAAATAATCCAGACCTCGCCAACCTCGAAAATGCTCAGTTAATTCGGCAATTAGCTTTATTTAAAGCGAATATAGATGGGTTTGACAAGCCTGCTACACTTCGGGCCGCACCCCATACTCTCTCCTTGGGATTATCCATGGGTAAGGAACCTGCAGCCAAAGATCCGGAAATTCAGCACTGCGAAGATATGCTTGGCTGGTCTGGGGACGGCTCTCCCAATTGCGGCAGTTTGCGAATGTTTGTTATCGGGGCAATTATCCAGCATCTCCCAAGAACACTTGGCCGCACAGAGGGAGAGGATTTTCGGCTTCCTACTGAAGATGAACTCGATGCCATTGAAGCCTATCTTCTGTCTCTTGGCCGACAAGATCCCTGGAACCTGGATTCGATGGCTTTTAGCAGTCCGATCGTCGAAAAGGGTAAGGAACTGTTTCACTCAAAGGATCCTTCCAGCGGGCCTTTCACTATGGGCACAGGAGAATGCAAAGGCTGCCACTTCCATGCCGGAGCCATCAGTTCCAGTACCCTGGCAAACGGCAATCGCAACACCGGAATTGAAGATCTCCCTCACCCAATGCACCGACTGATTGACGCCACAATTCCTATTGATGGAGGATTTGGCGATACTGTCAATAGCGATTGCGGTATCAATAATGATCAACCCTGTTACGGAAATAAAAAATTCAGCATGGTGGACGCCTTCCGTGCCGATACGGCACCCTTCTTCCACAATCACTCCGTCAACACCATTGAAGAGGCGGTCGCATTCTACAATAGTGATGCCTTTAACAATGCTGACGATCGTGGCATCAAGATGGAGTCGTCCACTGTCGTTGCCATCGCCCTGTTCCTCAGAACACTCAGCGCAGTCGATAATGTAGATAGTGCCTACCAGCAATTGGAACATTCCAAGGGATTAAACCGTATCCGCCACAGCAGAAAAATAATTCATCAGGCTCTGGCAGATTCTAGCGATGCCACAGAAGTTCTGATGGGTGGCCAGGTTAACGCGAACCCAGAAGCACTCATTCTGGTCAATAGAGCCATCAAGAAACAGAAAAAAGCTCGTAAAACCTGGAGTTGGAACCGCAGAAAGCAGGTATTAACCCAGGCACAAACGCTTCTTATGGCAGCGCGGGACGCGATGGTGACTGAGTAATAACGCTTCTAATGTCATTTATACCTCTCGCGCCCAAGAATACCCATTTTCAGCGCACATCTTTGCGCGAAGAGCGTCGTTGTAGAACCTTGAAAGAGATGACTCTTCCTGCGGTTCTACCTCTAGCCCTTCACAAAAATATACCCACCCAAAACGGGCATTCTTGAACGCGAAAGGTATAATACCGACATCCCGATTTAGCAGAAGATTTGAACATGGATAATGATTTTTTCCTCTACGATACCGAACGCTTGCATTCCATTGCTTCCAGTGACTTAGTTAAGCAAGGACTTGCCTATTTTTCAGAAAACCGTGTATTTGCTCTGGACAGGGTGGATGACAGATTGACGGCGCAGGTGGAAGATGCCGAAGATGATGAACCCTATTGGCTGGAATTATGTCACAAAGACGGACAGTTAATTGCAAGTTGCGATTGCCATGAAGGGACGGATGTTTGCAGGCACACCGTGGCGGTTTTATATGCGTATGCCGACCAGTTTGGCTTCGAGGAAGACGTGAAAACGTTGGGTAGTGCCGTCGATGAAGCAATTCAGGAGCGTATTAAAAAGGGCCACAACGAAGTACGGGTTAAGTTGGTCGAAGGTAATTTGGGTTTCGGCACCTGGCAAGCTTCATCCATCGTATCGACCACCCATTGGCAGAAATCATATCGGGTTCAAATCCGTTCATTGGATCAACGCATGAATTATTGTACCTGCCCTGATTTAGCCAGCAATCGCCTGGGAACCTGCAAGCATATTGAGGCGGTGGTACATTACGCAAAAAAACAACCGGGATACGCAAAACTAAAAGCGGCCGGTTGTCCGGTTTCATTTGTGCATCTGGTGTGGGAATCCGCGACTCGTCCTGTTATCCGTGTACATCACAAACCGGAAATTGAGGCCGGTTTGGCGGCAATAGCGCTAGAGTATTTCGATCAGAACGGAGTTTTTAGTGGACGCTTGCCAGATGATTTTTATCGTTTTTCCGAACAGGTATGTGGACGGGATGATTTTCAGTTGGGGGATGATGTTATTCAGTTTGTCCGTCAATGTGCTGACGATGCCGCACAAGCGATACGGGGTCAAAAAATTGAGCAGGAAATTCTGCGAACTAATGGTGTATTGCCGGGAATCAAGGCCCGGTTGTTCCCGTATCAAAGTGAGGGTGTTGCGTTTTTAGCTTCGCGGGGTAGAGCCTTACTGGCCGATGACATGGGTTTGGGTAAAACCTTGCAAGCCATTTCCGCTACATCCTGGTTAGCCGACAATGAAGGTGTACAACGGGTCTTGGTGTTATGTCCGGCATCACTCAAGCATCAATGGGCACGGGAAATTCAGAAATTTACTGCCCGTTCAGTACAGATTATTCAGGGTAATGTGGAAAGCCGCATGGTGCAATATCGGGCCGATGCGCTGTTTTTTATAATCAATTATGAATTGGTTTTGCGCGATTTAACCGTGATCAATGAAACCCTTAAGGCGGATTTGATAATCCTCGACGAAGCTCAGCGAATTAAAAACTGGCGCACAAAGTTGGCTTCGACAGTCAAATTGATTCCATCACGCTATGTATTCGTGTTGAGTGGAACGCCCTTGGAAAATCGGCTGGAAGATTTATACAGCTTACTGCAAGTAGTCGATGCCCGGGTTTTGGGGCCTTTGTGGCGTTGTCTGCTTGATTTTCATATTACCGATGAACGCGGTAAGGTCATCGGTTATCGAAATTTGTCTGAATTACGACGGCGAATCGCGTCGGTAATGCTGCGGCGCAATCGAAGCCTGGTGAGCGACCAATTACCGGATCGTACCGAAATTAGCCTGGATATTCCAATGACCGATGAGCAATTGGAATTACATGATTACGCACTATCGACGGCGGGACGCTTAGCCCATATTGCCAAACGGCGACCATTAACGCCTGGCGAGCAAAACCGAATGATGGCAGCCTTGCAACAGGCTCGTATGGCATGTAATGCGGCTGGCTTGGTGGATAAAGAAACTGAGGGTTCACCAAAACTTGATGAATTAGCGCGGCTACTAGAAGAGCTATGTCTGCAAAGTAACCGTAAGGTGGTGGTATTTTCGCAATGGGCGTTAATGACAGAAATGGTCGAATCACTGGCCCGCTCTTTGAAGTTGGGGTGTGTGCGCTTGCATGGTGGCGTTCCCAGTCATAAACGCGGCGACTTAATGGATAGATTTCAAAATGACGCTGCGGTACAGGTGTTTATCTCCACCGATGCTGGTGGTACAGGCTTAAACCTGCAATCTGCGACAGCCTTGATTAATCTGGACATGCCTTGGAATCCGGCTGTGCTGGATCAACGTATCGCAAGAATTCACCGCCTCGGACAAAAGCAGAAAGTGCAGATTTTTCTGCTTCTGGCGGAAAATTCCTATGAGCAGAGGGTTGCCAGTTTGGTTAAGGGTAAGCGTGCTTTATTCGATAATGTGATCAGTCCCGATGCTTCCGAAGATGTGGTCGGTGTTTCCAAAAAAATGCTACAGACGTTGATTGACGATCTGGCGGAAGCGGAACCTAAAATGGCTCAGGAAGTAACCGAACAACTAGCACCGGTTGCAGAGTCCGTACAGAAAGATTCAGAAATCCTGGTTAAAGAAACCACGCCGGTTGTTGAGGAAGACGAAAGTCGGCTTCGGCAATTGATCGAAGAAATTCAAAATGTATTCAGTAATCGTCTTGAACGGATTTTAGGTTCGGGCGGCGGTTTATTGGTGGTTGTTAATCCAATGAACGATGTCGATGAGCAAGTCGCGGAGGATTTGTCACAGTCGGAATTACCGATTGCTGTGATTGATTCGCGTACTTTGCGGAGTCTGCAGCGTCTTGGAACTGCTTCACCAGTAGCGGAAACACGCGTTATATTCGAATCTGCAGAGTCTGAAGAAAAACCTGAAAATCTGTTATTGGAAGCAGCGCGACAGAAGCTGAATTCGGCTGAGGTGTTGTTGCAACAGGGATGCACAGCCGGTGTGATGGATTTATTAGCATCAGCCTTAGTATTGAAAGTAGCCGGACTCAATGGCCAAACTCAACCGCCCTCGCTAGATTCAGCAGTAGTCTGGCTATATAGCGAAATTGTACCTGCGCAGGTTTTAACTCCAGAACAAGCAGGTACTATGGTAAGAATCATCTCGTTAAGCCAAAGTCCGGAGGTTCCGGACGCTTTGGTTGAGCAATCATTTGTCGATGTTAATCTACTTTTTTCGGTTTTGATTTGATTCCGGTTTAGGGGTGCTGAAATACTTTTTTAAGATTAATAGGTCAAGAAGTTTTGATTGCCAATCAGACCAAGTCTGACTAGACTCAGGATACCTGATCTCATCACAGTGAATCAAAAGGTTATAGAAATTCACGGAATTTGTTTTAATACCTTCGTAGGAAGGGCTTTAGCCGCGATCTAGCCCGAGATCGCGGCTAAAGCCCTTCCTACGAAGAGAAGTCGTTATTTTAGGCTCAGAACAAAATCACATGAATTTCTATAACCTTTTAATTCACTGTAATGAGATCTGGTAGTCTGAAGATAGAGTGACTTTCATGAGAAAATCCGTTGAGACTTAATGGCATTAGAGTTAGTCTATTTCCCGAATCAACTCCAGCATATCCTTAACCGACATTTTTCCACTGATCTCTCCGCCCTCGAGCAAACTATTCGCCAGATCACGCTTGTGTCTATGCAAGTCGACAATTTTATCTTCAATCGTGCCTTTCGCAACCAGTCGATATATGGTCACGGGGCGTTTTTGCCCGATCCGATGGGCGCGATCGGATGCCTGGTCTTCAACAGCAGGATTCCACCATGGATCCATATGTACGACATAGTCGGCAGCAGTAAGATTGAGTCCTGCACCACCGGCTTTAAGGCTAATTAAAAATAGATCACCTTCACCGGACTGGAAGGCTTTTACGGCAGCTTTTCGCTTTGGTATTGTTGTTGCTCCATCCAGATATTGATAACTGATACCTTTTCTATCCAATAGTTCTTGAAGCAAAGTTAAATGATCGACAAACTGACTGAACACTAATGCTTTGTGCCGATTGGATATCAACTCATCGACAAGCTCTTCAAACGCTTGTAACTTGGCGCTACTGATATCGGTTTCTGGGAGTACCAAGCGTGGATTACAGCAGGCACGGCGCAGTTTCATTATTTCGGCCAGTACTTTTAAATGTTGCTGTCCAGGTGGTACTGCCTGATCCAGCGATGTGGTCATGGTTTGCATGGCATTGCGACGCAACGCTTCGTACAAGGCAGTTTCTTCGGCACTCAATTCAACATGCAATGTAACTTCAGTTCGTGCAGGCAGTTCAGGTAACACATCATTTTTTAAACGTCTTAGAATAAAGGGCTGGAGTAGTTTTTTCAGTCTTTGTTGAGTCGCAAGATCTTTCTGGTTTTCGATTTTCTGAGCGTAGCGCTCATTGAATTTTTTGAGCGATCCCAATAAACCGGGATTAATCAAATTGAACAAATTCCACAGTTCGCCCAGATGATTTTCTATCGGTGTCCCCGTTGTGATTAATTTAAAATCTCCCTGCAGTGCCATAGCTGCTTTGGAACGCTGTGTCTGTGGATTTTTTATCGCCTGTGCTTCGTCGGCAACCAGGGTGTGCCATCTTATTTCCATCAGTTTTTCGGCTTCACTTTGCAACAATCCATAGCTGCACACCACCAAATCAAAAGGCCCGGCTTGATCTAAAATCTGCTGACGATTGCCACTACCGAAATAGACGGTATTGAGAGTCGGCGCAAAACGCTGTGCTTCTTCCAACCAATTCATACAAACCGATGTTGGCGCTAAAATCAGGGTAGGGCCCTCAGTTGTTCTTGATAGTATCAATGCTAATGCCTGAATGGTTTTGCCTAACCCCATGTCATCCGCCAAACAGGCTCCAGCGCCCAAATGGGCCAGTCGAACCATCCATTGATAACCTTGCAATTGGTAATCACGCAATTCGCCCTGCATGGTGGCAGGCACCTCGGGGTTTAAATCAGCCATTTCTGAGAGCTTTTCTAATTGTTCGCGCCAATGCTTGCCGGCTTTTACTGTCATGCCTTCAGCCATATCGTCCAATGCTTGCGCCGCCAAAGGGTGAAAACGTAAATCCTTACCATGAGCTTCACCCAGACCGGCGAAGTCATCCAGGCGTTGCCGTAGCTCCTGGGTTAAAGCAATGATTTGGCCGTCTTCGAGCTTCAAAAACCGTCCTGGTGTCGCCGCCAATAATTCCATCAGGTTCTGCAATTCCAATACCCGACCATTATCAACCTGTATTTGCCCTGAAACGCTAAACCAATCCTTTTCTTTACGCACAGAAAACTGAACCTGGGAAACTCCGGTTTCTCGACTGACTTTAATGGCTTTTCCTTTAGGCCATTCCAGCGCTGCAAAGTCATCCAAAGCCTGCAATTGCAATAGCGCTTCCAGCGCCAGTTCTGGATCATCCAATATCCATTTGAAATCCGTTGTCGGGTAGAGTCCCGGACAGTTTTCCAAAACTTGATCCAGATAGGTCTGCTCCTGAGTAAAATTACGCAGGGTTTGTAACTGTTTGCCATCAATTTCGGCCAGCACAGTTGTTCCGCCACTGCCCGGTTTATACAGTGGGCCACCCGTAGTAAATGGCTGGACAAAAATATCGACCTGAATGCCTTCACCCACGGGCTGCAAATGGATATGCAAACGACTATCGGCTGCGACCGTTTCCGCATGACTGGATTGCCCACCAATATCCGATTGCACTGTTAGCATTGAAGCGATTGATGCTATCGAATCAATGACCTGTTGTTTGGCTTTTTTGGGTACCAGCAGTCCGTTTTTTCCCAGTATTCCGGCAACTTGATGCTGCTGCTCATTTAAACGATAAATCAGTATGTCATTGCTTACTGTTCTTTCAGCAATATATTTTTGCTGCTCACTGGGAAAAGGTGAAAGTGCGATGAGTAACTTTCCTTTTTGTTCCGAAACCAGTAATTGCAATTCCGCAGCGGAAATATTAACGGGTGAATCAAAGCTGTTTACATCATCCCAATAAACATTGGGATGCCCTACCGCTTCGATAATCGCGAGGTCATTTAACAGATAAACTTCTTTGGGGCGATAACTGTAAAAACTCCGCTCATATTCCGCCTCAATATGACTGCAAATCAGCAGATCCTGTTCGGTCAAATAATCGAACTCCTCCCGGTTTTGCTGCAAGCGTTTTAATGCCACGGGACGGCCTTTCGTCCACCGTCCGTTTTTACCCATCCGTTGTTCTTTGGGGGCCAAATAGGCGTATTGGTCTGCCATCGTAACAGCCCAAACCATTCGGTATTCCCTATTGATTTCTGAAGAATCCCCCAATTCTTCGTCTACCCCTCCAAGCTTTGTCAACGCGTCGAGGGCGCGTTCCCAGGGTTCAATACGAGGCAGCAGATCGATAATGGCATTGAATTCAGATTCACGATACTTCTGTGCGATTTTCTGTGTCGTCTTGTTAGCCGCTGATAATCTTTCTAATAAACCGGCGCTGACCGCCGCAAACCAGAAATAGTTATTCTGGTCCGCTTGCTCACAAAATGCATTCAATTGATCTGTGATTAATGGTTCTTTTTTCAACATCCTGTCGGTTTCACCCAGCCAATAAAGTAACAGAACACAGAATAGAAGGTCATAGGAAAACTTATGATATTGGAACAAGACTTGGCTCGCAGTATCGGTGATTTTGGCTTTTGCCTGATACACCTTAAGTCCGACGAGAAGTCTTTCCTCAGCGAGCAAGAAACCGTCCTGCCACACATGTTGCTTAACGGCGATTTGCAGTTGTTTCGTTAAGGTAACTTGATTTTTTGGTGTCTGACTACACAATAAAGCCAGATGAAAAAAGTACCCCGGAAAATCATCCAAACATATATTGCGTTTACGAGTCTCTTTCTTCAACGCCTTCCAGGCGGCATCAAATAACATCACAGATTCTTCATTACGATGCTCCATAAAACGCATCATACCCATCATTTTCAGAGCGACCACTGAGTCGTCTCCCTCCAGCAAACCCTCAATGCCTCGAAAATCACCCCGAAGCAAATGCAATTCAGCGTATCGATGAATTATCAGTTTCGAAGGATTATGTGTTTCTTTGAAACAATCGTTCATTAACCGATATTGGAAATCACACCCCATAAGGTGCCAACGCAAAGCGAGCTGATAGCTTTGTAGTACCTTCAATCGAAGCGTTGCCGAAAGATCATTAAACCAGTCAGCATCAAAATCCTGAAAAAAAAGAGACTCTAATGTGGAAATTAAATCCTGTAGATTATTCTGTTCAAATTGCTGTATGTGATTGATAAATTCCTTTTCATCACTTCGATACAGGTAGATCCGTAAATCCCTTACGTCATAAAGGAGAAACAAGCTAGGGTTGTTGTAATTAAGACTTTGGGTTAACAGGAAAAAGGTCAATTTGTCGAAAAGCGAAGACCGTCCAGCCATTTTTTTCATCAACACTTCGGAAATTGCACGCGAACAAATCCAACCCTCAGGTGTCGCTTCGATAAGCTCTAAACTAACCAGTTTCTCACGTAACGGTTTAGCAACGAGATTGCTGACTTCGGCAGGAACACAGTACGACTGTTTCAAAAACTCCTGAAACCGGGTTTGGCCAATGGGGGCATAGACAATGGACAGAGCCAACAGAATATCCTGTTCCTCCTGAGAGAGCTTTTCAAAATTATCGAGTAATTTATTCTCCATCTATTTTGATTTCTCCGGGTTCCTAAAGAATTTCAGGTGTTGATCTAGTGTCTGTCTGGAAAAGATCTGACATGGGTAAGTCCATTACAGTATCTATCGTCCCCTCTATTTGATCGAGCACTGGTCTAAGTCCTTCGCCCATGCTGTCTATAGTTAGGTGTTTTGGCAATGGATATTGCCGTGATCGATAGAGATCTAGCAACGTGTAGCGGGATAGATCACGAGCCAGAAACCAGTCACCATGCTCATTCCGCATCGCAACCTTATTATTCTGAAGCTGAATCAAAGCATTTTCAATACTTTGAGCGCCATATGCAGGAAAAGTGGAAACCAAGTGTTCCAGTTCAACGGGCTGACCTTCGCCTTGAGCTTTCCATAAATGGCCAAGGATATGATAAGCACATAAAAAATCATGATTGTTGCCTTTTGCTATTAATTTGTCAGGAGATGTTCTGAGGATAAAAAGAAAATGGGTGATCTCAGCGCCGATTAAAGCAACAATCCAGGACAAATACACCCAGATAAGAAAAATGGGAATAATAGATAGTGCGCCATAAATCGTTTCGTAGGTTGGGAAACGAGTTATGTACCAGGCAAATCCTGATTTAGCGATTTCGAACAGAACAGCAGCTACCATTCCACCTGGCAAAGCGTCCCGAAAGGCAACCTTGATGTTGGGAACTATGATGTAGAGCAGCACAAACGCGATGGTTTCCATGGAAAATGGCACCAGTCGCAAGAACCCAAGTTTGCGGCTGATCAGGGAGGCTGTTTCAGTAATGAATGGGATTGAGACTATATATGAAGTAACAACCATGGCCATTCCCATGAGCAATGGCCCTACAGTCAATACAGACCAATAGATTGTGAACCGCTCAATGAGATTCCGGTTTTCTGAAACTTGCCAAATAGAATTTAAGGCTCTTTCGATGGTTGACATCAACAGGATAGACGTAATCACCAAAAATATGATTCCTACGCCAGTGAGACGTTTGGCTTTATTGGAAAATTCAAGTAGATATTCCTGTACAACTTTTCCCGAAGTGGGAACAAAGTTTTCGAACGCGAAATCCTGCATTTGAGTGCTGATGTTGTCAAAAGCAGGGAATGCGGAAAATATCGACAATGATACGGCCATTAGCGGCACGAATGAAATTAGGCTTGTGTAGGCAAGTGCCGATGCATCGCGAAAAGATTGGCCGCGGCTAAAAACCTGAAAGAATGATTTTAGTATGCGATGTAAAGTTAATATAATAGCTTTCGTTTCTTCAAGGGTCATTTTTATATTTGGTTTCATTATTAAAGAAATCCATTAAATGCCGGTATGCGGACTGTCCCTTCTTAAGTCGAATTTCCCTCTGAATTATCTCAATCAACTTCCGCTGAGTCGAATTATATCTTTGGGTGTTTGAGTCCAGTTGTTGGATACCGGACTTTGCCCGTTCCAGGTAGCTTTGATTAATCGCCAAGCGAGCCTCATCGAGAGCCAGCTGCGCATTATTAATGGCGGCCTGATACTTGCCATTCGCGAGTGAGTTTTTCGCTTTTGAAAAATGCGATTCGGTATCACGCCAGAGTACACGTAGGTGGCGGGCTTCTGTCACAGTATCCCTTGCTTCAGATACCCAATGGTTCGCCGATAGTTGATCAGGGTTGACGCTCTCTCTTTGCAAAGTTAGGGAAACAGTGGAACACGCTGACAAGAGAAAAGCCAAAATCAGAAAAGCTGGATATCGAGCTTTGAAAGTACCACTGGAATGACCAGGAGGTCCGGGCAACAAACACCCAGTACGAATTGCTATTTTGAGCATGTAACAGTGTATAGGTTAAACTTCTTGGGACGATGCGACGAAGTGAAATAAATTTTCAATTATGGAATATACAGTATAGCTCGGAGGGAGCCAACAAGTTGCTAGCACTCTTTTAATGTTGTCTTGGTGGGCCGACCCGGAGCGGATTGAGTACTACATATCGGTCCATATATGGCCCTATTTCTCTTAGGCAATGGTGAAATTTATTGATATAAATGGTGCACAGGGAGAGGGCAGTAGGCAGATTTTACAGGTATCTGTAAATATTGATGAGATTTCGAAAAATCAGTGATACCCTGAGCAACCTCCATCTCCAGCACTTTTCGTTACGATTATTGGACGCAGAGCGTAGATAAGAAAAAACCGAAAGAAACTATCCAGTCACTAGAAAATCAACCAAAGCGTTAAAATCAAAAGGCCAATTAATCTCCGCCCCGGCCTCTTTTTTGAAGACCACGGGAATACGAATACCATAACGACTCATTAAATCATCACTTTCTGAAATATCGACTTTTTGTATTTGTATTGGAAAAGCAATTACTTGCTGGGCTTTTATCAGCAACTCCTCAGCTTCTTCACACAGATGACATGCTGCTGTGCCATAGAGAATGACATGTTTCACATTGGTTAGGAGGTATCGGAGAATAGAAACCGTAGCAAATGAAATCCATTTTTAGTCAGGTTCATAAGCCAGATTTGCTGACAACCATCGTTCCGTTTCCTTCACAGTCAAGCTTTTACGCTGAGCGTAATCTTCGATTTGATCTCGCCCAAGCTTCCCAACATTGAAGTATTGAGCGTCGGGGTGAGAAAAATACCAACCACTCACCGAAGCGGCAGGATACATGGCGTAACTTTCCGTTAGAGTGATACCGGCTTGTTCTTCGACGTCAAGTAAAGAAAACAAAGTTGCTTTTTCAGTATGATCCGGGCAAGCGGGATAACCAGGTGCCGGACGGATGCCCTGGTATTTCTCCTTGATCATCTGTTCCATAGACAGATCTTTATCATCCGCGTACTTCCAGATGGCTGTCCGAATATCATGATGCATTTTTTCGGCAAGCGCTTCCGCCAGCCGATCAGCCAATGCCTTTAGCATGATGGCATGATAATCGTTGTGGTCGGCCTCAAAGCGTTGAAAATGCTCCTCTATTCCGATGCCGGCGGTCACTGCAAAGGCACCGATATAGTCCGGTTTGCCACTATCCTGCGGCGCAATAAAATCCGCCAGGCAATAGTTTGGCCGTTCAGCAGGTTTTTTGTTCTGTTGTCGTAAATGATGAAGCACGGCCCGTTTTTCATTCCGATTTTCATCTGAGAAAATAACGATATCATTGCCTTCACTAGCCGCCGAAAACAAGCCAACAACAGCTCGAGCCTTTAACCATCTTTCGTCAACAATTTGGTTAAGCATCGTCTTCGCATCGTCCAATAGCGTTTTCGCGTGCTCGCCGACGATCTCATCGTCGAGTATTTTGGGATAGCTGCCAATTAGATCCCAGGTTTGGAAAAACGGCGACCAATCTATATAGGGCACAATGTCTTCCAAAGGACATTCGTCGAACACCTTACACCCTAACGATTCAGGTACTGGTGGCGTATAGTCGCTCCAATCGGGATTAAATCTATTAGATTGTGCCTTAACCAGGTTCAATAGTTTGTCAGCGGTTTTACGACCTTGATGACGCTTGCGGACTTCTTCATATTCCACTGTTAAATCAGCCATAAAAGGTTTTCTCAAATCGTCACTGATCAAGCTGCTTGCAACCCCAACACTACGTGCGGCATCAACCACATAGACCGATGGACCGCTATAGTGAGGATCGATTTTGACTGCAGTATGCGCCCGCGATGTGGTTGCTCCACCTATCATCAGGGGAATTTCAAACCCCTGGCGCTCCATCTCTTTGGCCACGTGAACCATTTCGTCCAAAGAAGGTGTGATTAGTCCACTCAGTCCAATAATATCGACATTTTCCTTGCGTGCGGTTTCTAAAATCTTTTCAGTCGGTACCATCACACCCAGATCAATAGTTTCGTAACCGTTACATTGCAAAACTACTGCAACAATATTCTTGCCAATATCGTGAACATCACCTTTAACTGTCGCTAACAATATCTTGCCATTGGATTGATGACCGGCGCTATCCTCTGCGTCCATAAAAGGCATTAAATAAGCAACCGATTTCTTCATTACCCGAGCAGACTTTACCACTTGGGGCAGAAACATTTTGCCGTCGCCGAAAAGATCGCCGACTATATTCATACCATCCATCAGCGGCCCTTCTATCACATGCAGCGGACGATCCATTTGCTGTCGAGCCTCTTCGGTGTCTTCTACAATGTAGTCTGCAACACCTTTAACCAACGCATGGGCGAGTCGCCCTTCTACGGGAAGTTCGCGCCAAGCCAAATCTTCCTTCTTTGTCTCGACACTGCCATCACCCCGGTATTTCTCGGCAACCTCGAGAAGCCGTTCTGAGGCATCAGGATGGCGGTTGAGGATGACATCTTCGACCCGATCCTTGAGCTCGGAAGGAATATCGTCGTATAAGGCTAGTTGTCCTGCATTAACGATACCCATATCCATGCCGACATGGATAGTGTGATAAAGAAATACTGCGTGAATTGCCTCCCTAACCGGGTTGTTCCCGCGGAACGAAAAGGAAACATTGGAAACACCTCCGGAAACCAGTGCAAAGGGTAAAGTACCCTTAATTTCTCTCGTGGCCTCAATGAAATCCTGGCCGTAAGGATTGTGTTCTTCAATGCCGGTGGCAACAGCAAAAATATTAGGATCAAAAATGATATCTTCGGGTGGAAAACCTACTTTCTCGGTCAGTATTTTATAGGCTCGGGTGCAAATTTCTACCTTACGATTTTTAGTGTCCGCCTGCCCTTCCTCGTCGAATGCCATGATGATGGCGGCCGCTCCATAGCGCATCACTAATTTTGCGTGACGAATGAAGGCTTCTTCCCCTTCCTTAATAGAAATGGAATTGACGATCCCTTTGCCCTGAATACACTTCAATCCCGCTTCAATAATCTCCCATTTGGATGAATCGATCATAATCGGAACACGGGAGATGTCCGGTTCTGAGGCGATCAGTAGCAGAAACCTGACCATGGCTTCCTGTGACTCCAGCATACCTTCATCCATGTTGATATCGATTATCTGGGCGCCATTTTCCACTTGTTGCCTGGCCACGTTAAGCGCGGTATCGAAATCCCCTTCCTTAATCAATCGGCGAAAGCGGGCAGAACCAGTGACATTCGTCCGTTCACCGATATTAACAAAAAGAGAATCTTTGCCAATATGCATCGGCTCCAGACCGGATAACCGGCACTGGCGTTCCAGTTCAGGAATCTTTCGTGGGGCGACATTCTGAACAACTTCGCGAATTGCTGAAATATGTGCGGGTGAGGTACCACAGCAACCTCCGATTATATTAAGGAAGCCACTAGTCGCCCATTCCTTGATTTCTCCCGCCATATCCTCCGGTGTTTCATCATATTCTCCAAACGCATTAGGAAGACCTGCGTTAGGATGAGCCGAAACGTAAGTATCTGCCACTGACGCCAATTCTTCGATGTATTGGCGTAAATCTTTAGCCCCCAAGGCACAATTGAGTCCAATTGAAATGGGTTTGGCGTGACACAGGGAATTCCAAAAGGCTTCCGTCGTCTGTCCTGATAACGTTCGACCTGAGGCATCGGTTATTGTCCCGGAGATCATAACCGGCAGACGAACTGAATTATCGTCGAAGTATTGCTCCACAGCAAATACTGCGGCTTTGGCATTCAGGGTATCGAAGATCGTTTCTATCAGCAGGATATCTACGCCACCCTTTATCAATCCATCGATAGATTCCAGATAAGCTTCAACCAGTTCGTCAAAGGAAACATTACGAAAACCCGGATCGTTTACATCCGGAGATATTGAACAAGTTCGATTGGTAGGCCCCAGGACACCGGCAACAAACCGTGGTTGATCAGGTGTCTGCGCTGTTAATTCATCTGCTGCCTGACGTGCAAGCTGAGCCGACATCTCGTTTATTTCATAGGCTAAAGACTCCATCTTGTAGTCCGCCATGGCAATGCGGGTAGCGTTGAATGTGTTGGTTTCTATAATATCTACACCGACTTTCAGATATTCTTTGTGAATCGCTTTAATAATATCCGGCTGGGTCAAGGAGAGAAGATCATTATTGCCTTTTAGATCACTTGGCCAATCACTGAATCGATCACCGCGATAATCACCTTCCTCCAAATGGTAGCCTTGTATCATTGTCCCCATTGCACCGTCAAGTATCAGGATACGGTTCTTAAGCTGCTGCTCTAACAGGGGAAACCTGGGATTCGTTGTTGTCATTATCATAGCTTGATATTTTTGGAAGGACTCTATTGTATCTTCATCTTGTGGAATACTGAAACAATATTGCCTCCCCAGGTTCACCAAAAAAACCATTACATGTTGCCAGCGCAAAGCAAATGTTGTCATAATGCTGATAGCTAGGAATAGCTTTGAATAACAGGGTTGATTGCCTGCAACAAACAACCATAAATCGTTGGCATAGAAAAACACAGGCCACATTCAATAAGCATCTGAACTCGTGGGTTCAGGCTCTTAAAGTTTTGAAGGCCATTAGGAGGAAAAAAATGAAATCAGTATCGACACTAATCAATACAACACTTTTTGGACTTTCGATAATTTGTTCTTCGGTAGCGGTTGCTGTAGAAAAACTCGAAGACAATTCCAAACTGATCGGTAAATGGGTATTGGAAGAGGTCGCTCCCAGATCACTAGGCGGAGAAAGAATTCCTGAAGACCGAATCTGGGAATTTACCAAAGACGGAAAAATGAGTAGTAGTGGATATAACCGCATCCTGAAGAAAAATACAACACAAGAAATGACTTATGAGATAAAAGATGGAAATATTGTGTCTCCGGTTCCTGGCCGAACAAATAAAGTGGATACCTATAGCGTTTACGAGATAAAGGAAGACAGCATGATTCTTATGAGAGGCGTTAACACAGGTTTTTACATTTTCAGAAGGAAGTAGTTTTCGGCGTCAGTGAAACATGTAGAAACGGGAGTGAATAACACCAAAACTGGCACAGGATTTCTGTTCACCTTCAAAGATGCTCGAATAGGCGATAGCAGTCTAAGCAACATGGAGGATGAGTGGAAAGACAGGCTAGTTTCAGATATTATAAAGTTCACTTTTTTTAGCAAACAAATAACTTAAAGGTAATATTATGATTGGTGGAATCTGTACTATTCTCGCAGCGATTTGGATGTTTAACACATCGATAAATCATAAAACAGGCAACGCTATTCGCTGGGCTATAATCGGGGCCGTCGTTTTCTTTTTCGTGCAGGTCTTAGTTGGTTGGCTCAATGTCGGCCTGCACATTTGGGATAAGCATGACGTGAGCATGCTCGTTATCCGTCACCGTTCTGACGGTGCTCCACAAGGGATAATGGGGCGCTTCTGGTCAATTTATCTGGAGCTTTCACCGCCAATCTTTGGACTACTGGCGGTATGGGCAGTCCGTGCCAAGTATTTGTTAAAGGGGAAATTACAGATACCTTCATCCCTATCAAAATTCACTAAGAAAAAATAGTTTTCTATACGTGAGAAAAGCAACTGTCGCGGACGAGCATCCGCGACGATATTTTTTTACTCTGGAATCAATGATGACTCAACGACCTAAACCAACGAGTAAGTCAATTCTACGGATTTTTCAAAGTGTTATTGCCGCGGCCGTTGGAATCCAAAGCAGAAAAAACCTAGAAGAAGACTTCCAGGAAGGCAATTCAGCCATACCCTACATCATTGCTGGAGCAATATTGACGATTGTGTTTGTTCTCGTCGTTTACACCGTTGTACAGTTCGTTCTTTCTATCTAATCAATCGCTGTAAAATCGATGTTTTTACGCTCAAAACCTACGCTCGTCTATTTTTTCAAGACAAAAAGATTCCTTGACTTACTACATCAGAAAGTTATTATGTAGCTTATAGTTCGATCAAACATCAGCTATAGATTCTATTATTATCAACTACAAATTAAAGGGTAAAAATTTATGGGAGCCATACTTGATTTAACAGAAATGTTGAAAGAGCCGTCCGGTATCGCGGGCGCTATTGTCATTGCTGCGGCTATCTATTTTTTCGTGAAATGGGTATTCAAAGAGCCTGGCGATAGCGACGAATAATACGTTCAGCTATCCTTCGGTTACGTAGAGCATTGCTATGATGCCGAAATCGTAATCGGTAGCAGTAGCCTGGGGGAATGTAGGATCATATTTCGCTTCCTCATTGATGAAGGAGCAAAACCTCAGGCTTACTTTAACAATCCTGCCCTCCTGTCTTATACGAACTTTTCCTCATTCTTATTTTCGGGGAATTGATTTACAACCTTTATATATTCCCCAGTTGCCTCCCGGCTGGATCCAATAACAAGTCGTTGTTGCCCACTCTCAGAAACCTCCAACCAACCCGCTGCCTCTATCTGCTCATCCTTCCTGCCCTGCCCGACATAGGTGGGAGTAAAACTCACCACTTCTTTGATTTTATCATCGCTAACGAAATACCGTGCTGGGCAATCAAATGCCCATTGATCATCCGTTATAGTCGATACCAAAACCGTTTTGCCTGATTTCCGATAAGGAGTCATATCTGGAATCATCTTAGTATCAACAAACGAAATATCAAATTTAACCCCATTTATTACTGCTTTGTTGTATTTTCGTCTTTCGTGCCAAATGTACTCACTCAAACCAAGAGCACATCCCCGGCGTTCATAAGTACTAAACCAAAAATTATCATCTAATGCCTGCAATTTATTTTCTACGATAAGACTTTTTACTATATTTCGAAGCCCATGGAATTCCTTCCTGTCATAAACGACAAGATCAATATCTGATTTTTCTGAATGTGCTCCGATAAGAATAGAGCCAGTTACCCCCAGACTCCCTAAGTCTATCTGTCGTTTCTCGAGCATATGGAGGAGATCAATCAGACTAGCCTCAACGTTATCTGCAGGGTCACTTTCTAATAGCACTTGTAGCCTTTCTCTGGGGCGAAAATGGTTTTGAATTCTATCCAGGGGTATTTTGTGAAGATAAGTGTCCCACTGTTTCGCGTAGAAAAGATATTCCGGGTGATAACGCTCTATTCGGGTGTTTGCCTCGGGCGTCGTTACTTTTCTATATCTATCGTCCTCATCAACGTATCTCAAAAAGCAATAGACACCGCTTTCATCTGCGCCATTAATGACTACAGCAAAAATCAGTCCTTCGCTTGTTTCCAGAAAATCACGAGCATAGAATCCATCCACTTATCAAGTTAACGTGGCAAATGCCTTTGGGTAGTATTTTGCACTATCATCCATATCTCCCAGATCACTATAAACGAGCGGTCGCTCACCTCCTTTAATAATAGCTCCGCCGACAACACTACCCACAACTAACATATGATCCCCCACCGGAGTTTCGTGGCTAAAAATACATTCTATGTAGGCCAAGGCATCATCTAAAACAGGTAAATCGCCTATTCCTCTATGCCAGGCAACACTGGCCAGCTTATTTGAGGATGCTGGGCCGCCAAAATGAGCAGCTAAATCCCGTTGACGATGATTCAGCACATTGACAGAAAAACTCTTGCTTTCCTTCAATAATACATAAGATGAATGGTTGGGATTGATGCTCAAAACCAGAATCAATGGATCAAAAGATGCCTGCATAACCCAGGCTGCTGTAAAAGCGTTTTGCTTTTTGCCATCGCTGACACCAATCACAAAAATGCCATGAGTTAACGTCTTAAAAAGGTTTGCTATATCACTCATTGTCAATTCCCTCCTCTACCCATTGAGTATAATATTCACGGTAATCATACTGTTTTTTCAATGTTACTTTCCCTTCTCCATGTTGCGCATAAACTGTTGGCAAATTATAACCATTAAACCGACTGGCTTTAACCAGACTATAGGCGCCCACATTGGAAAAAACAATTCTGTCGCCCAATGATAATGGCTGTTTCAAATTGTATTCTCCGAAAACATCTCCACTTAAACAAGTACACCCAGCCATCAAAACACGATTCGACCCCGGTAAACACTCACTCGCGAGGGTTGGTGCGGACTGATACTCAAAGACTTCCGGCAGGTGATTCACCGAAGTATCTAATATAGCCACTACTCTACCATCACTTTTAAAAAGATCAATAACACTGGCAATCAAATAGCCTGCCTTACCCATAATCGCCTTTCCTGGCTCGAAGTATACCTTCAGCCCCCACCGCTCTCTTAACCTTGTCGAAATTTCGGCCAACGGGCTCAATTGCTTCCACGTATCGAACAAATACCCCCCCCCAAGGTTAATCCACCGACACTTATCCAAAACATGCGGGATCTCTTTCTCCAACCGCTCTACAGTTTGCAAGAGTGGATCAAATGAATTGGATTCAAACAGAGTATGAAAGTGAAGCCCGTGGATTCCTTGCCATAGTTTGTCATCCGAAGGGATTGCCTTCAATCTTCGCAAAGGAACTCCCAATTTTGAAAATCTGCGACAAGGATCAAACCGGGGGTCTTTAAGAAAAGAGAGTTGCGGATTTACCCTTAGACCAATCTGGACACTACTGGATATTCCAGGCGAAAAACGTTGATATTGTTCAAGTGAATTGAAGTTTACATGATCACAAAGGCGTACGATTTCATCCATTTCACCGTGACGTAACCCAGGCGTTGTAATATGTATCTCGCCCCCCCGAATGAACTTGCTCGCCAACCGCGCTTCAAAAACCGAGCTCACTGAAAAACCATCAACCCCAGGCTGAACAAGACGGAGAACACCGGCAAAGGGGAATGATTTGATCGAATAAAGAAGCTTTAACTGCGAACTACCCCGTAGTTTGGCCAATATTCTGAGCTGGCTAAGGATATATTCTTCATCATAGATAAAGGCTGGCGTTTCCGGTACGGAATTCTTCAGAGCTTCTTGATCCAAAACCTTCTAAACTCGCCCACGACCTGTGTAAACCGCCTTTTCCGTTATCACTTTATCCATAAAAACATCGTAAGGCACCATCGGAATTCTGGGAAAAAGCTGCGATTCGTAACTTGCGGCAACGAGTAAGGTATCAGCTCGGACCTGGGACATTAAGCGATCATAGTATCCCGCACCATTTCCAAGACGCCCTCCGTCCCGATCGAATGCCACCCCGGGTACCAAGACCATATCCAGCGCTGAAGGCCCGATTTCCTTATTCAGTTCCGCCCAACGATTTCGTGGGGGTTCGAGGATATCCCACGTTCCTGGCACAAGCTCTTCGAAGCTTTCCAGCCGCCATAAACCAAGCTTGTTGTTGCCATCCTCATCTTTAGTGCAGTAGGGTACAACAAGTGTTTTTTCGTCCTGTAGTGCAGCCTCAACCACAGAACTTGTTCTTACCTCCGACCGGCAGTGAAGATACCACATGACCACCTTGGCACGTTGATATTCAGGTTGCCCGATAAACCGTTCACAAATTTTACCGCTTAACTTATCTTTGTCACGCTGACAGGCACGAACTTTATAGCCCTTCTGCCTCAACTCCTTTTTTAGATCCAGTACATGGGACACGTACCTGCTTGCTTACCCCATTGCAGCTATGATTGCATCACCCATGTCCGAAGTACCATATTTTGAATCTTTGTTTAAGTCCGGTGTTACGTATTTTCCCTCTTCAACCACTTGTTCCACTGCCTTCTGAATTTGTGCTGCAGCCTGGTCTTCCCCCAAATGTTTCAACATCATGACCCCCGCCATAATAACTGCAGCGGGATTGGCAATATTTTTTCCTGCAATATCCGGTGCGCTACCGTGAACGGCCTCAAAAAGAGCGGCATCAAAACCGATATTGGCTCCCGGAATCAACCCCAAACCACCCACCAGACCTGCCGCAAGGTCAGAGAGAATATCACCGAACATGTTCGTCGTTACAATAACGTCAAACTGCTCCGGATTCATCACCATACGCATACAGCATGCATCTATAATAATTTCATCGAATTCTATATCCGAATTTTCCTTGGCGACTTCCCTCGCAACATCCAGAAATAAACCCATCAAATATTTGAGAATATTCGCTTTATGGGCAACAGTTACTTTTTTTCTGTTGTTCTCCCGAGCGTATTTGAAAGCATATTCCACGATTCGACGTGACCCTTCCCGGGTGGCAACGGCAATACTTTGGGCGACATCCTTTTTATGGCCAATGTAGTGTTCAAGCCCCATATAAAGACCTTCGGTATTCTCTCTGACAATTACAATATCCACATTGTCGTAGCGCGTCTGAGCTCCTTTCCAGGTTTTCGCTGGACGCACGTTGGCGAAAAGATCGTACTCCTTCCGTAAAGCCACATTGATACTGCGAAATCCTTTTCCCACTGGCGTCGTCAATGGCCCTTTAAAGGCGATCCGAGTCCGCTCTATAGATTCCAATGTTGTATCAGGAAGTGGATTGCTGTATTTTTCAAATGCAACCATCCCGGCTTCCATTTCTTCCCACTGAATCTCTACGCCGGAAGCATCGATAATCTTCACGGCAACATCCATAATCGCGGGACCAATCCCGTCACCTTTAATTAAGGTTACATTGTGCATTCACTTACTCTCTTAGATTTTTTGTTAAATTGTTTTCCTTTTCTTCACTCACTATATCATCACTGGAACCGGGAAACATTTCAAACTGTGAAAACCACTGCCCTACACCGTTAGTTGAAGAAGAATCATAATAAAGGTAACTAAGCTTTAATGTCCCTTCTGAACCTAATACCGGCCCAGGTAGCAACGTATGAAAGGATTCACCGCCCATTAATTGATGGGATATGGTTTGATAGAGTCGGGCTAACTGACGATCCCTAACCATTGTGTCCAGCATGGATGGACCTGCGATAAGATAGATGCTCTTAAAACCCAGATGACTTAAGGTAGGAACCAACGCCCTTCCCTCAACCCATCGCCCAGACCCTGCCCGTAACACCCTAATACCTTTATCTTCCCAGTACTTCACCCGACGTGGATCAGCCCTATTACCGGTGACAATAAATATTTCCTGATCAAACTGATGAATATTCCCTGGCATAGGAAAATCCAGGCTGGCACTGGCAATTACAATGGCTGGCTGCGGCTTCAGTCCATTTTTCTGTCGCCAAAACACGAGATCTTCGGTATCGGGATATAGCCCTACTTGCAGAATATTTCCCAACCGCTTTTCCGCCAAGGCCCGCAAATACCCGCCATGGGTAATCAAACAATCAGCCTGGGCATGGAGCTCCAAAAATAGCCTGAAATCGTCTGGCGTCGTCAGCTTTTCAGGAAGATAGGACTTCCCACTATTCACATCATCCACCGCGATTCGGCCATCAAGGCTGGAAAGGAAATTAGCATAGACAAAAGGTTCATCTTTTGTTCCTAACTTGTAAAGCTTTTGTTCCAGGTAAAGTCCCTTAAGCGATTTCTCCTGAAAGGGGGGTGGATAAAGCTGATAGAC
>JAZGGE010000286.1:0-2314 GCA_036480195.1 Methylococcales bacterium | reverse complement strand
GCAGGAATAAGCGGTGACCTGCAGGCAAGTGAGGAACAAGCAGAGGAGAAAACAGCAACTGAAGTTGTCAACAAACCAGAAGAGACGGAATCTCGTTTGCCGATGCCACAGGATGATGAAATTACCGATCCAACACCTGCAGCCGGGATTGAAAAGATAAAAGAAAGCGAAGTAGCGCCGATTGTAACTGACTCTGTCGACGAGGCAGACAAGAAAGCCTTCATTTCTCAATAGTCCACGTTACTGGTCTAATTGTTAAGGGTCAATCCCCCCTCTGGTTTCAGTGATAGCCTTATTTAAGACCGCAATGATTCCACAGAAAAATCGTCAGCAGAGTAGCGTAGCGTGATATAAATAAAGAATTGTAGGCCAAAGATCAGGGTTGCAAGGAATAGATGGATCGGTTGAACAAAGGCTGGAATACCAAAGCTATCCATGACCTTTCCGGTCGCAATGGCAATGACAATAAGTGAAATAAGAGAAAGCGTGGAAGATGAGAGCAATGATCCTCGATTAACTACCCCGATAATTCTCCATGTCAACCAAAGATTAATGAGCAATACTGCAATCGAAAAAGAGCGATGTACGTAGAATATGATGGGTAATTCATCCCGCCATAAATGGCGGTCTCCGAATTGATGCGCCTGGGCAATGGTATCGACGGCTTCCCGAACCTGGGTCCCCAAAACAACCTGTAACAGGGTTATCGCCATGGCAACGATGAGGACGATACGGACTATATCAGGAATTCCTGACGAGTCTATTTTCTGAAGGGTCTTTTTCTGAGATCGGGCGATGTCATATATCAAAAGAGCGACAATAATCAACGCCACAAGCATGTGTACAGTTATCATTGCTGGCATCAAGTTGCTGGCAACTACTGCCGAGCCTAACCAACCTTGAAAACCCACGAGTAAAAACGCCGACAAAGCAACATAAAATACCGTTTTGTCATCCTTCAGAAACGGTCTGGCGTAAATTACGGTCAGGAAAATCAGAAACCCGATGGTAACGCCGGTTAACCGGTTCAGGTATTCAGTCCAGGTTTTTACCGGATTAAACGCAGTATTGGCATAGCCAAGATCAGCATAAATTTCATTATAGTTGGTGGGGAGTTGCGACTCATTTGTAGGCGGCACCCATTGCCCAAAACAGGTCGGCCAGTCGGGGCAACCCATTCCAGCCCCGGAAGCCCTGACAATGCCACCAACCAAAATGAGAAAGTAAACAGCAAAAACCGTGAGAATTCCTAACCGTCTAAACCGCCTTACTAAATGACTATCACTCATAAGCCAAGAAGAGGTTTCGTTACTCGCCGAGCCGTACTATTTTTGAATATTGGATATTGTGGTCCATCCACTTTTATCATTGCAATCACCCTCTAAAGGCGTGATACGCACATAAAGCCCAGCAATTCCAAATGCGGCTTGGCTTTCCTCTGCCCTGACTGGGGTATTTGGGGCGACAGAACATATGTTGGCTCCGTCCTTGGTTTCATCTTCGGCAGAACTGAGTAAACCAGGGGCAGCCACCAAAAGAACGGGACCACCATTAGGGTTCGTCAATCTATAAGTTTCACCTGAGACGATTTCCATCTTAATCTGAGTTTCAGACACTCCACTCGTCAAAAGCCAGAAAACAGCCAATACAATGGCGCCGATAATGCCATACAGGAGCAGAGGGCTTTTTTCTTTTAATGTGGATATAGTATTGCCTACGGATGATAGTGCATTGCTTTTTTCTTTTTCACTCATTTTTCGTCCTCCTCTGATTATGTTTTAGGTTTGGGTTAAAATTAACTACGCTACGCGGCAAGTCTATCAGGAAAAATGATTGCGATCATCTTTCGCAAGCGAAACAAGTATACCTTTCGCGTTCAAGAATGCTCGTTTTTAGTAGGTAGATTTTCGTGAAGGGCTAAGGCTAGTCAGCTATAGTAAGAATCAGAAAAAAAGTGTGGGAACCCTCAAAATAGGGGTTTTGATAACAAAAAAACAACCTATAACTTTGGAGGTATTCCCACACTTTTTTTCTGAGTCTTACTATAGCTGACTAGACAATCCTACCTCCTCTCCAGGAACGTAAAAAGCTCATAGGAACAAATAAACCAAAACCAAGTCAAACCAGCGGTCAAGTAATCGAAGGGGGGCAAATCCAAAACGGGTTTTACTATTCGGTCATAAAATATCAGGAACCCTCTTCCCTTGGTTTTGAACAACGACTGAAACGCCACATCAAAGAAGAAAAATATTTGCCAGGCATGGCCTCGAACATATCGACCAGTAGCCAACCAACGCTGCAGAGCCACGGATCT
>JAZGGE010000285.1:0-15614 GCA_036480195.1 Methylococcales bacterium | reverse complement strand
GAACAATGCATCGTATAAATGTAAGACCGCACCGCCAGGATAGCCAAATATGTATTCGACGCCTTCGTCTTTTAGACACTGTACAACGATATCTGCCCCGTTGAGCTCCACTTTACTTACCTCGGTTCTTAGGTGGTCTGACGAAATAAAGTTACCAACATTGCTTGGCTTTTTGTTCCTGACCAAACGATCTCAATCGTTACGTAGAATAACTATGCGCCTCTTGAGATGGTACGGTCAGAAACAAAAAGCCAAGCAATGTTGGTAACTTTATTCAGTCAAACCACATTTAAATTTTGGTGAAAATTGTGTTGATTCCAGCGTTATGGAATGTACACGAATCAACTTCACGTCTTACTGTTTTTTTGCTCATACCCATTTGGAGGCTGTCCGAGAATTGTGAACCTACTGCGGAAAAGCCCATTTTGGCCAGATTTCCCGATCATTATCGTTAAATAGCTCACTATTCGCCTCTAATGATCGAAAAATCTGACTCAAAATGGGTTTCCCTCGCTAAGGTTTCTATTCTCGGACAGCCTCCTAATCAATGAGACTGACTCTATCGTCACACTGTATTGTTCCATCTTTTAGCACCTCCGCATATACACCAACATGTGCATCATTATGCTGTGCAGCAGTTCTCAATATTTTTGTGTCTCGAGGTAAATCACCTTGTGAGAGCGTCGTCATAACACACCTAGGACAGTGATCAACTATTTTTAATTTAACTTCATCCCCTATAACCACAGTTTTGCCAATCCATTTGCTTTCAACAAAGCCCTCTTGATCTATATCAATGATGATATTGGGTCTGAAACGACGCGCTTCAAACCGTCCTTCGGGATAGAGTCGGCGTAATTCATTTAGTGTTGAAGTCGTTAGCAAATGAATAACGGCAAGGTCATAAAATGTACCTTTTGGCATATTTTCATCGGTAACAACATCTCTATTATCAAGTTCCTCAATATCTGGCCAATACTCTTCCAACTGAGGATTATCGGGCACTTGGGAGATAAGCCTGACTTCTTTACCAAATGCGCCCGACAAAATAGAATTGGCATTAGAATCACTACTTTTAACCGTATTTCCATTGGGTAAGGTAATACGTATTTCATTTGAATTCGTTATGTCTTCATAACGTGATCGGAACGAAAACATATTCGGCCATTTTTTCGGATTTTTTGCACTGACTATTTTTCCAGATTCTATATCTATTAGTGCAGATGCACGATCACCTTGTATACCCTTTGCAGTAACCTTTGCAGACCGTAGCTCTTCTCCCATCATAGATTTAACAGGATAACGCCATAACGATGCAACAGTGCTCATTTAATTCTCCTCTTCTGTGTTGTAATAAATATGATTTCACCCAGCCAGCGTAGGGCGCTACCTCTCATTCCACACGAGTTAACGACTATAACATCAAGCCGAACAATATGTCTGCATTTATAAATGAATCATTACAAGTCTCCATGAAAATAATGAAATAATGGGGTCAGACTCGACTTAACACACATTTTTTGATAGACTCCTTTCTTAGGAACAGGAAATAAATAACTTATACATTCTAGCTTGCCTTTTTATCCGTCTTCGTTCGTATAGCAACAGTTACGTAGCCAGCATGCGTCCGTTGCTATACGAATGAAGACAAACAAAAATACTGCGCCATAATGTACAATTTATTTAGTTCCCGTTTCTTAGCAATCAAGAAAGGCTCTCATGGCACGTCTACCACGCTACTTCGTCAAAGGTCAGGCTCAGCATATTATTCAGCGGGGAAATAACCGCGCACCGATTTTTGCACAGGATGAAGACTATCATTTCTATCTAAAATGTCTACGGGATGCGATTAAACGTAACAATCTATCAATACATGCCTATGTCTTGATGACCAATCATGTCCATCTACTTGCCAGTCCTAAAACTGAAAATAGTATTTCAAAAACCATGCAATCCGTGGGTCGACGATATGTTCAGTACTTTAATTATACGTATAATCGCACCGGCACATTGTGGGAAGGACGCTATAAAGCAACTGTGATCAGCAGTGACCAGTACTTGCTGACCTGTATGCGCTACATTGAACTCAACCCGATACGTGCAGGCATGGCAACTCATCCTCGTGATTATAAGTGGTCGAGTTATCTTGCCAATGCGGATGGAGAAAATAACAAACTAATCAAACAACATCTATTGTATCGACAACTGGGTTCTAATACTGCAAAAAGGCAATCTGCGTACCGGCAGTTATTCAGAGCAGCGATCGGTCAATCTGATCTGGAAGCCATACGCGAAGCAACCAACAAAGGATGGGTACTGGGTAATGATCGCTTCTGTGGCCGAATAGAACGACTATCAGGGCGACGCTCAGCACCGAAGCCCAGAGGAAGGCCAAGGAAATTGAATGAATAATTCAAGACTCATCTTATTATTTCTTATCGTTGATCCAACTATTTTTGAAGAAATCGTCAGTAGTCGCATAATGTAAACGTTAAATCTGAGGGTTATTACAATGTCAAAATTAAAAAATGAAACCAAGCTTGTACAAAAAGCAATTGAAGTTGCTGAAAACTATGCGAATCGACGCGGTTACGCAAAATTCAACCCTACAGATTCATCAAAAGACAAAGTGGAAGTTTTGTACCGCCTGTTAGTTCACGACAAGTTAATACAACCACTTCCGGAAGATCAGGAAAACGGACCTAAAATGAAACATAAACTAGCATTATGGATTGCTCGTAACTTACCTGAAGATGATCCCCTGCTGAAATAAACACGACTCCTCCCCTTTATCCTCTTTCAGTGGAACTGCCAACAACACCCTATGGGAAGAATCGCCTCTCGAACCTTCTATTGAGCTATTCGGAAAACGCGATCTCAGTACGATGTCTATTCTATTCGTCTCAGTCTGCGTAGACTCCTCCTATTCTTGTAATCCTAAACCAAAATTTTGTAATTCTGCCTATCTGACACCTGGATCAGTGAGTCAAAATACGATTCATGTGCCGCATTCAAGAAATAAAATTATATTCTTTAAAGCTAACTTGATAAAAAAAGCTGTATAACACCGGAACTAAAACCAGCGTTAATAACGTAGCAAAAGCCAAACCAAATATAATCGATATTGCCATAGTCTCAAACATTGGATCATGGGAAAGCCATAACGGTAACATTCCACCTATAGTTGTTGCTGTTGTCAACAAAATGGGGCGGAGACGCTGATGGGTTGCTGTAACGATGGCATCTGTACCCGTCTGGCCATTTTCCAGTTCAATCTGAATCCGGTCTATGAGTACAATAGCATTGTTAATTATGATTCCTGACAGGGAAATAATACCTAAAATGGTAAAAAATCCGAATACTGAGTTAGCGACTAATAAGCCAGTGGTTACCCCAATAATACCTAACGGAATAGTGGTTAATATAATGAAGGGTTTTCGGATTGAATTAAACTGAGCCACTAGCAATAGCACTATAATCATTCCTGAGATGGGTAATTTCTCAGCAATAGATTGATTGGCATCACCGGAGGATTCTGCTTCTCCACCCAACTCGTAGCCATAACCATACCGCCAATCTTTGGCAAAATCTTCCAGCCAAGGATTAAAGTGTTTATTGATTTCCGTTGCCGTTACTCCAGGTAATAGTTGCGCATTAACGGTTATAGTGCGGTCTCTATCTCGCCTTTTGACTATCCCATATTGCCAGGCAATATTAAAATCAGCGACTTGTTTCAATGGTACTGTGGTTCCTACACTTTGTGAATAAATGGTCATACCATCAAGCTTACCCAAGTCCTGACGATCCGCAGCAATGGAACGCAAGGTCACTGGAATCAATTTTTCTTGCTCCCGGTATTCTGTCAGATCTAAGCCTGATAGACCTGCTTGTAATGATATAGCGACATCTTCACTGCTGACGCCTGCTCTACGTGCGCGTTCCTGATTAATATCAATAGACAATTTTTTGCTACGTGGCCCCCAATCGTCTTCAATATCCTTCACGCCCTGCAACGACAATAACTTTTCTTTTATGGAGGTAATAATTTTGTATAAACCATCAAATTCAGTTCCGGAAACCCGGACTGAAACAGGGAAATTAATCGGCTTGCCATTCTCCAACTTTTTCATCCGTACCTTAAGGTCGGGATAATGGCGTTCGCAATACGAAGTCACTTTTTCAATGATTTCGGGTATCACCAAATGATCTGTGGTGGTTAACAGTAAACTGGCATGATGCGCGTTTTGTGGTTCTGGATCTGCTGATAAGGTATAACGCGGCGCTCCTTTCCCAATAAAGCTCACCCAACTTCGCAGCCCCCTCTTGTTATTAATAATGTCTTGTTTACTCACTAACAAATCTTGTTGCATGTATTTTTCGATGTCAGTAATAATCTGTTCTGTTGCTTCAATAGCCGTGCCCCTCGGCATATTAAATTTGGCGTTAATAATCGGATCCGTTCGGGGTGGAATAAAAACTTTTGTGACATAATTCAAGCCCACTATTGCCATGGCAAAACAAAACAATACCAGCAATAAGAATACCACCCGATGTTTAAGTGCAGAGATCAGTATTTTCCGATAGGACTTATACATCAGACCCTGATAATTTTCATTTTTTTTACCTTTATTTAATCGGATCATGGGTTTGGACAACAACGGAATGATTGTCATGGCCAAAACCCAGGATGATAACAAGGCAATCGTATTGACCTTGAAAATGTCAGCTGTATATTCGCCCACTGCCGATTCTGCGAGAAAAATGCTTAAAAACGCTGCTGCCGTAGTTAAGGATGAAATCAGCAGTGGAATAGCCAATTCGTTACCCGATTCTATCGCCGCCGATATAGCGCCTTGGCCTTGCTCTCGTTTGACCAGGATACTTTCCACAATGACGATGGCATTATCTACCAGTAATCCCAAGGCAATAATCAACGCTGCTAAAGAAATTTGATTGATAGTGATATCCAATAACTTCATAAATACAAAAGTCACCGCGATAGTCATAGGAATAAGCAGTGAAACGATCAAGCCTGTTCTAAAACCCAGGAAGGCCAACATCACCAGCATGACGATCGAAACCGCCTGAATCAAATTATTCATAAAGCTGCTAACTGCATTCTCCACCAGTTGAGGTTGCTGAAAAATGGGAACTAACTGGATACCCCAGGGATAATTACTCTCCAGCTCTGGAACTTTTTGCTTGAGAACCTCACCCAACTGCAGGATGTTGCCGTCCTCTTGCATTGAAAGCGATATGACCAGTACAGGTTGACCCTTAAAACGGGCTTTATTTTTCGGGGGATCGGTATACCCACGGTAGATATCGGCGATGTCATCCAGGTAGACCACCTCGGTTCGGCCAGGAATCTGGATAACGGTTCTTCGCAAATCCTGCAGCGAATCAAAATTTCCACTGGGTTCAAGCGTAATTCGCTCTCTGTCTATCCTAATATCGCCACCGGACTGGAGAATATTGGCGGAAGCTAAAATTTGCCTTAGCTGTTGAGGCGATAAACCCAGTTCGGTCAGGCGGGCGTTATTGTATTCAACAAAAATGACCTCATCCTGCGCGCCTTGAATTTCAACTTTGGAGACCATTGGAACCTTTAACAATTCGTTACGCAAATCATCGGCAATGTCTTTTAGCTCAGAATAACTAAAACCTTCCCCGGACAGCGCGTACACCATACCAAATACATCACCGTATTCATCATCGACAAAAGGCCCGATAACACCATCGGGTAAGTCGTTTATATCTTCAATTTTTCTGCGCAATTTATCAAAAATGGGGCGCATATCCCGGTAGCTTTCTTTAAAATTAGCAAAGACCAAGGACATGCCATTTTGGGATTCAGAGGTTACATTATCCAGTTCCGGAAGCTCTTGAACCACTTTTTCGATGCGGTCAGAAATCAAAAGCTCAACTCGTTCCGGACTGGCCCCTGGCAAATTAGTTCTGACAACAGCCGTTCGAATAGTAAATCCCGGATCTTGTGCTTTGGGTAAATCAAAATAGGCACCAATGCCACTAAGCACCAGTAATGCCACCAACACATAAACCACGCGATCAAATTTGAAAGCGATGCCGGTTAGATTCATCAATTTAACCTAACTCGAAGTCCATCTCTAATGACGGTCACACCCGCTATTACCACTTTATCTCCTGTAGTCAGTCCGTCAATTATTTCCAGCCCATCGGTAGTCAATTCACCAACAGATACTGTCTTGCGCTGGATAACACCGATATTTTTAGATTCACCTAGTTTAACAAGATAGACAAAACGACCTTGTGAATCCTCACTAACCGCAACCGGAGGAACAGTAACTGCTGTTGTCTCTAAACTTTTCGGAAAAGAAAAAGTAACCTCAGCTGCCAAACCTGAGCGTAATTCATCCAGATTTTCAATGAGGGTTACGGTCACTGGAAAAGTGGTACCACCGCTAATCGCAGCAACTCCAACTTCCGTGACCTTAGCAGGAAGTATCTTTCCGGGTAAGACACTAAATGTCACTTTAACCGGTATTGCTTGTTTTATGGCAGCAATATAATTACCTGGCACTGCTACTTCAACATCCAGACTGTTGCCACAAGTCACTTTAACAATACTTTGTCCACTCGTTACATTTTCATTGCTGGAAACATTTACTTCTGCAACACCACAAAGCTTGTTAGCTTTTAACTGGGTATAGTTGATATTTAACCTCGCTAATTGCAATGCCTTTCGGGCAGCATTGACCTGCGCCTGGCTGGAATCAGCAGATGCCCTGGCGGAATCCAGGTCATGACGAGAAGCATTGTTGTTTTCGTACAGCCCTTTTACCCGCTCGAATGCAGCTCTAGAATTACGTAGTCCCGCCATAGCCTCTGCAAGACTGGCTTGGGCCTGTTGTGCCTGTAATTCATATTGGGAGGCATCCAATGTGGCAATAATTTGCCCTTTCTGTAAATGATCACCCACTTTAACTGGAAGCGATAGAATAGTACCCGCTACTTTGAAACTTAAATTTGCTTCTGTACTGGCTTTGGCCAAACCCGAAAAAGTTCGTGATGAACCATGGGTCCCTGCTTTGATGGTCAGATATTTAACACTGCGCAAACGCGATTCGACTTTAGCTTCCTGTTGCCCACAGGCAGTTAACATCAACAGACCTAAAGCAATAAAGGATACGACTGATTTCATTTTGTAGGACTTAAGAATTATTCTTGAAAAACACATCCATTTCCTTATACCAGTTATCCATACCCGCGTCATCTAAAAGCAGATCGAAATTTGCTACCGCTCTTTGAATTTCAACCCAGTCAATCATAAACAAATACAATGCTTGAATTGCCGATAAATTACTTTCCAACTTAGCATTTTGGGCATCAATCAAATCAGTAATAGAAACTACACCTTGAGCATAGGAATCACTGACCAGATAAAAATTTTCTTCCGCAGCCTGCGCTGCTGCTTTGGAGAGACGAATAGCAGGAAAGCTGCCTTTGCTTTTCTGTAACGCTGAGCGTACGCGCGCTTCTATCTGTTCGTAAATATTCTCTCGCTGGAATCTATTTTGCAGAATTGAATGACTGGCACGAGAAATTTCAGCCGAACGCGCTCCACTGGTAAATAAAGGTAATGTTGCCTGAAAACCGACTGACCAGTTATCGTCCTGAAAATTAGGATTTTTAGCCCCAATCCCTCCCTGACTAATGTTCTGGCCGAATCGCGCATTAGCGCTGACATCAGGAATATAATATGCGCGCTTCCCTGCAATCAATTGACGTTTATTTGATTCAATCAGACTCTCGATTTGCCGTAATTCAGGTGCATTGGCAAATGCTCGCTCAATCTCAAAGGCAGTGAATTTATCAAAGCTCAGTGGATTATCGAAAAAGCGATTGAATTTTTGATCATTCAGCATGTTAATCTGCTTGCCAATCCCATCGTCTGTAACTGCTATACTTTCACCTAAAGGAAAATGCAATTGCTGTTTTATAACTGTTTCGGCTTGTTCTCTGTCAGCACGGGCAAGGTATAAATTACGCCGGTCATTGGCAATTTCACTCTGCCAGCGCAATGAATCAGATCGATCGGAAAAACCGATTTTTAATCTTGATTGTGCCAGTTCCAAATTGGCTTCACTCACCTTTAAGTCCGCTTCTCTGACCTGTTCGGTAGCTCTTGCCAATAAAACTTGAAGATAGGCAGTTGCACTGCTTTGCATTACATCCAAAATTCGCGTGCGAAACGATGCGTCTTCTACTTGTTTCAATAATTTTGCGACATCAAAGTTTGACCAACTGCGCTCAGAGTAAATAAGCTGAGAAAATTGCAGTTCTGCATCGGCTGTCCGCTCAGCTTGCAGCAAACCTGCGCGCTCCGAATCGATTTGATTTCCACTGACATTAACTTTTAGCTGCGGCAATAACGCCGAACGGACACTATCCACTTGGTCTTCGGCAAGAATGATATTCTGCTTATCAGCTTGTAAACCTAGATTGGCAGCAACAGCCTGACTAATCGCATCAACCAGGGTCATTTTTTTGCCGCCCTGAAACCGCTCATCATGTAATAATTCCGCTTCTTCCAATACCTTCCAGTTAAGGGGCAAGCCGATGGCTCTGACCGTCTTCATATTAATCGCCAGTTTAGGAGGTTGATTAAGATCAACCTTTAAATCGGCCGGATCCGTTCCCAGTAAAATACTCTGAACATATAAGGCAATACGACGTGAGAAACGCAGTTCGTCTACTTTTCTTCCACTTAAGGTTGCCATAAACCCCAACTCAAGATCGGCTCTTCCCAACAAAGAAAAGCTGGGTAAAGATCGGTGATTAATGCCGGCAGCGAATTCGCTAATCACAGATTTGCTGAAGCGCATTAATGGAGGAATATAGATAGCGTCAGCTGTTTGTGGAATTTCTGACAGCACTTTAGCCAGATCATCATAAACTGGAATAAAAGATAACTTAAAACCCAATTCTTTCTGTACTTGCGTTACCATTTCGGTTAATAACGGCAATGCTTTCAATATATTATGGTCTACAGGAATAACCAAATATTTGAACTTTATCAGTCGATAGTACTGCCTGATGTCCTGCTCAACAGTATGACTATCAGTAATATAAGTGAAGTTTCTTTTACCGCTTACACCATCAACATAAGGCAGTTCTTGTAACACACGATCAGCAACGATAGTAGCAATCACAGGCTTTTTTAGGGAGCCGAATTTCGATGCTTCATGCGAGGACAGTAATCCATTGGTAAGAATCAGGTCAACAGAATCATCCTGATTTAGTTTAGAGAGTGCAGAACGAATCTTGTCCAGTTGCCACTGTCCATTGATTACTTTATTTTCAGGAAACCGGACATCAAATTCGCCTTTGGTAATCGCAATAATTTCTTGCTTTATCTGATTGATTGGCAGAATTTTTCGTTTCATCGGCCCATCTAAGACCATCCCTATATTGAATGATTTGGCATACCCCACCACCGAAAAAACCATAAGCAATGAACAAACCAGGCGTTTAATCAACATGCTTCTTCCCTGAATTGGTTAATCAATCTTAGTTTTTTATCGAAAACAATCACCATAAGAATTAACAAATCTATAATTATGGAATGGCGATCTAATGGTACCGAACAACCACCTCCGCAAATACATCCAAAAAGGCTTCATCATCCTTTTGAATTACTTAACCTTGGGAAGCGATGTGATACAACGCACCGGCAATTTCCAGGCGAAGAGGTCTGAACATGATGCGTATTCTGGTGATCGTGAACACCGATTCTGGCCATCGTGAACACTTCCTTAGTTCACGCATTGGATTCAGTGTATTTTTACCCTAAGTGTTCACGATCAGTCAATTCTGATTGTGTTTTTCGCATAGATTCTCCTTTTGAACATCAGGGTCAGATCTGAATGGCACTTACTTAAGCTGCAAGATCATGTATTATAATATAAAAGTGAGTCATCAGACGTATGATGTGCTGAGGAATGAAGCGCATCAGTCGCGATTGATGCGGTTCACAAGCTCACCAGCATCCTACTTTATCGTGAATTACAGATAAAATTATTACGCTAATTCATATGGTTAGCCGTTAAGTAAGTGCCGTTCGGATCAGATCCCGAAATACGAGTACTCTCTGTTTTTTATCGGACTTTTTTTTCTGATAATCGCAGTTAGGAATCTGACCCTATGATCCTCCCATCATTATTCTTCGGAAAGGCCAAAGGATATTGGTACTTGCGACAATTGGCCTGCAGATCGGCTAAACGGTGGTGGTCTTTAAATCCATCAATTACTCTGCGGATCTTTTTTTTGTATTTGTGCCAGAAGAGAAGGAAGGCCTTAACGGTACTCTACTTTTTAGACACTGCAAAATACTCGGCCTTATACAGAGCTAGATTTTCTTCTACTGTTATAGCGGCATTGTCCAGTGTTGGCATTAGGCTGACGTGAGAGATGCCTTCATGCCGTAGGAGGATCAATGTCTGTCTTGCCTCGGACTGGGGAATAACAATCTTTCGGAGTAACGAGGTTGAATGATCAACAATGTCGTTGTGATCCTCAATAATCCGATCCTGAGGTGGCCAACCGTCATTTTCGTCAAAGTATTGGTCGGCGAAAGGATCGAAAGTAAACGTGCCTTTTTGAGCTCGAAGGTATTCATTTCCAGTTTTAGGTGGACTTACAAAACGAATACGGTGGCCGCGAAGCGAGACCGCCCCTTGAGATATTGCCCAAACTGAGAAATGGCTTTGGCCTCGCGGTGAGAAGAGCGTATCGCGGGCCGCGAAAAACAGAGCACACAAAGGGGACGCAGTCCAGTCGAGTAGTCTCGTCTCAATACCATGGTGCTGAGCAAGTGCGTACGCTTGAAGGATAGCCTCTGAGAACGTCGACTCCAGATTAGTAAGGTTTCCACCCTGAAAATCGAGAATCTTTCCAAAAAAGGCATTTACTTCACCTTTAGCTTGAAACGGCAAGTACGTCAATAAACCATGTTCGTCTGCGATTGTTAAAAAAGCGAGTATGTCTTGCCGTTCTCTATTCATGGTAGTCCAGTTTTTAACCAAACTCATTTTTGTAGAAGTGCACTTTACAGGTACATCCCGGAACCGGCTCGGAGTAAGTCCCCACTTAGCATCGCTCTGACCCCGAAAAAACCAAGAAGTCGTTAAGGGGTTAACTACATGACCGCTTCTCCAACGAGGGTCAGAAGGCCGCAAGTACTCAATTACCTCTTCCGCTGAATTGACTTCTATAAGTTCCATATTTTTTCAAATTGCAACGTCAGTGGGAAAATTAATGAGCGGTAGTTATACCACTTCGATGTGGACGGCCTAAACAATTTCGACATATAGGCGTTGTCCGAGACGAGGTTTTCGATCATTTGAGGCGGATAGTAGACAATTTAACGAGAATGATCGGAACATTTGGCCAAAATGGGGTTTCCACAGAGATTCTCTATTCTCGGACAGGCTCCTAGCAACAACGGGTGGCAAAAATGCCTTCCTGCTCGGCCTGTTTTTACCTTTTTACCGATTTTAAGGCAAGCGGATTTCTAAGTACTGTTGACTGCCTTTTAGACAATACACCTTGAAAAACTGGCTCAAAACCTATCCAATAAAATCTATGTAATCTGTATTCTGACCGTTACTGATTTCCTGAATCAATCAGAATAAAAATCAATGATGCTGGCTCCCCTGCCCATGTTCCACCACTAACTCAGGAAACCGATTACTCGCGTATTTTGAATGGCAG
Organism: Methylococcales bacterium; assembly: GCA_036480195.1. GTDB lineage: Bacteria > Pseudomonadota > Gammaproteobacteria > Methylococcales > JAZGGE01 > JAZGGE01. The sequence continues at coordinate 3,860 of JAZGGE010000285.1, read as the reverse complement.
GCAACACAGGTATCTACCAGCCTGTAAAAGTAAAAATTCACCAACTCTGAATCTTTCTTTCTTGCAGCATGGGCAAGCATTCCTGCAGTACGGTGAAACCCATGATCCAGTTCTATGAACTCAGGTGGAAGAGCTTGATGTATCGATTTTTTCTGGGAGTCGGATAGATTATGTTTCATAATATAACTATCACGCATATGTTCTCCAATTGTCGCTATTTGATCCCAATGACCGGATACGATTGCAGGTACTAACGAACTCATACCTGTTTGCAAGAAAGCCATTTCCTGTAAAAATAACTGTTTTATTTCTTCTGGAAATTGAATATTTTGGCTCGCAGAAGACTCAACATCATGTTTTATATTATGTTTTTGTTCGGCGCAAGCTGAAGTGATCATGAGTACAGCGAACAATACGGGTGCTAAAATCTTAATCATAATGGTTCCTTAATTAGTATTTCTTAGTTAGGATTGCGCAAGGAATAACTTGAACAACTGGCGTAGGGTTATTGTTCCTATTCAAAGCCTGCTCAGTGCTTGAGCTTGGTACGGGGGCGTAGTAATAGACGCATAGCAGGCCATGTAACTGCCAGAAAGCGGATAAAAAAACAAGAATCTCCTATGACACTGTCAGGCGGACGACTCAAACACTACCCGGGTCCAGATCAGGTTCGTCACGTCAAAATGGCTCGAGTAGCACCTTGAGACTTCCACGCTGAGCAGCCCGATCAAACGCTTGAAGCCCTTTGTCCAATGGCAACTGCACGTCGATTAAAGGAACCGGGTTTATTAATTCTTTGTCCAATAAATTCAACGCCGGTCGAAATGGACCACATCGGGATCCAAGAAAATGGATCTCATCGACTACCAAAGACGAAAGGTCGACCATCGTCTGCTCTTTATAAGTGCTTTTTAACAGAATTGTGCCGCCAGGGCGCACAGCTTGGCGTGCCAAGCTAAAACCTGTCTCCGAACCTGTCGCCTCAATGACAATATCAAACACCCGAGGGAGTACATTCTCTTCGTTTACCCAGTTAATCGCGTTCGATCTCAACAAATTCTTTTGGCTTTGGTAGCGTACAACAACCTGCAATTGGCATCCGGTCAACCGCAATGTCTGTGCAATCAATTGTCCCAGCCGTCCCGCGCCAATAATGAGGATTTTGTCTGTTGGTCGAATTGTGATCTGCTCCTGGATCTCTAAAGCAGCGGCGAGTGGCTCTGTGAAAACAGCCACTTGATCAGGTAACCCATCGGGTACCGAAATAAGGTTATCTACAGGGAGGCTCAGATACTCGGCGAAGGCACCGTGTCGTTTTTTTATACCCAACACCGAACGATGCTCACAATGGGTAGGCATTCTTCTCCGGCAAAAATCGCATTGGCCACACGCTGCATTTATCTCTCCAACGACTCGCTGGCCAACTCGTTCAGGCGCGTCTTGAGCTTCTATGATTTCACCAACGAATTCATGTCCAAGAATTCCAGTATACGGATAGTAGCCTTTCACGAGCTCCAGATCCGTCGAACAAATCCCGGCCAAATGGACACGAACTAATGCTTCATTCGAAGTGGCCACAGGAATGGGGAGGTTCTTTTTTAGACTTAGTGTATTATTTTCGGCATTGCTAATTTGGTATAGCTAATATTCTATTTCTTTATTTGTAATATTAGCAATGTAGATAGCTCTAGCCTACTTACATTTAGCACAAAGCTATACTAATTTAGCAATGCCTTATTTTCTAACCAAAGTGCCTGCATAAATTAGCCGAGGACATAAACAATCACACAATACCCAAAACAACTAACCACGTTATATACCTCTCGCACCCAAGAATACCCATTTTCAACGCATATCTTTTCGCGAAGCACGTTGTTATAGAACCTTGAAAGAGATGACTCTTCCCGTGGTTCTACGTCTAGTCAGCTATAGGAATGTTGCTCATTCCTATGACAGGAGGCTGTCCGAGAATAGAAACCGTAGCAAGGGAAACCCATTTTGAGTCAGATTTTTCGATCATTTGAGGCAAATAGTGGGCTATTTAACGATAATGATCGGACAATCTGGCCAAAATGGGCTTTTCCGCAGAAGGTTCTCTATTTTCGGACAACCTCCTAGCCCTTCACAAAAATATATCCACTCAAAACGGGCATTCTTGAACGCATCACCACACAAAAATGGGTCACTTTTACCCAGACTTAAAAGGTTGATCCATTTTCAATTAAATCGATTCCTACCTGCGGATTATCGTTGACTGCCGATAGAATATTAACGGCCTCTTCCAGGTTTGAGCTGTTATAAACTAAAGACTCGTCCTCGATTTTTTGAGTGAAATGCTTAGCCACGGTCAATTTATTGGCGACAATTTGAGAGTCATTTCGTTGGGCCCCATTCAATATATCCAAAGCTATTCCCTGCAGGCTGAATGTGCCCCTGTTGTAAAAGGCAAGGGCTGCCGTTTCAGCATCTCGACTGAATAGTTGATTGAATATGTTGTTAATTATTGTTTCTCTTGTCAGGATGCCAAATCTGTCAGTAAACTCTTTGGAGCTACCAAAACTGTCTATCATTGAGGATAAATCTCCACCATTCAAGGCGAGCGCTTGAGCCCAAAAATCGAGCCCGACCGGATCTGCCGGGCGACCATAGAAAGCAATGTATATTAACTGCACTAATTGTTCAAAGCTACCATCACTAATCGCATTGACTAACTTATAAACGCGTCCCGTTTCACCGAAAGGGATACCGGTTGAATTTGTCATGACATAAAGTGTACCGAATAGGTCTTCACCAAAGCCGAGCACATTTTCATTAATGCCTGATAATCTGTTTTCGATTTGCACTTCGTTAATTGTGTTGGATTCAGTTAAGTTGAATAATCTACCGGAAAAATCACCGAAAATGTAACGACCGGATAGCAGATTAGCATCAGCTCCTCGATTGACAAACCCACCAATAATTGCAACACCTTCATCGTGATCATATTCTGCAATCGGTGGCTGAAAAGTAGTTCCGGACTCGGTGATTAAGGAAACAAAACCTGGCTCATCACCATTGGGGTTAAATTGAAAACTTCCTTCCCTGCTGTTCCAGCCATAGTTGCCTCCGGCGATAACAAAGTTTATTTCTTCGATATCATTTTGACCAACGTCAGCCACGATTAAATCACCCGTATCATTATCGAATGACATGCGAAACGGGTTTCTGAAACCATAGGCAAAAATTTCATTTAATGCATTCTCATCCGTTAAAAACGGGTTACTTTCGGGTATCCCATATTGACCATTGAGGCTATCGCTTCCGTTAACATCTATGCGCAGTATAGTACCTAATGGTGTTGCGTTGTTCATAGCATTACCACTGGCACCGTGACCATCACCTTGATCATCCGCCTGCCCACCATCTCCTAATGCGATATAAAGCAAACCATCAGGTCCGAATACGATAGCCCCGCCATCGTGATTAGATTGTGGCTCGTCAATTCGAAGCAACTCTTTACGTGTATTCAAATTAATGGGAGACAGCGATACGGCAGGTTCTTGCATTTGCCATTCAGCAATGACGGCCTGGTGATTGACGATACCTTCGATGTTAGAAAAATCCGCTACTCTATTTTCCGGCTCAGAAGTATAAGTATAAAGCTTTCCGTTGGTACTAAAGTTGGGGTGAAATGCAACGCCAAGAAGTCCCCGCTCATCAAAGCTATCCGGGCCGGCTAGACCTAATGTAACGAGTCGATCAACGACATCCAGAAGCAAGACTTGTTCGTGAGTAGTGATGTTCAAACTCCAAATTTTACCGACCTGATCACCTATAACCAGGTGTCCAGGGTGTCCTGGCGCGTAGGTTCCCCAGTTAGG
>JAZGGE010000284.1:0-15484 GCA_036480195.1 Methylococcales bacterium | reverse complement strand
GCCGACAAGCAGTCATCTGCGGTGTTGCACTCGCTTGAATTAGCCCTGCTAGTCCTGCGCTCGTGCGCCTTGCAGCTGACTACTTCTCGAGTAACTCTATCCGTCAACATAACCTGGTCGAAGTACTGGGCCTTCACGAGAACCTACCCACTCTAAACGGAGTATTCTCAAATGCGAAAGGTATATATGGAAAAAGTTAACAATAATGAACAAAAAACTCAACAGCGAAAATTTATAACTTCGTTACGAAATCTACTAGATTTTATGAATTCTCTACCCTCACTGTATAGGCTTACGCTCTCCACGTTAGCGTTCAAGCGCTCGTTTACTGTGTTATTTCCACTCGTAATAGAACACCATAATTCATCCGCCCCCTTGCAACCAACTTTTTGGAGACTCACAGAAACCAGCAAAGTTGTCTGGACGACACCCAGCTTTCGACCATTGCATTTATTGTTTATTCAGCAAATAGCGATATAATGCTCAGTAGGAAACTAAGGTAATCGGTCTAGTTCACTTTAATTATCCGTCAAAGAGGAATAGTAAAAATAAGGAGCTATGAAAATGCTAAAAAATACACGATTAATCATCTATATCATCTTCTTTTCCGTCATGTTGGTTCTACTTGCAAATTGCAGCGATTCAAACGACCAGCAGACAGCTAGCGAATCGGCGACAACGTTAGCTGATAAGACCAGAGATGCCATGGGATCCGTTGCTGACAGTGCGACAAGCCAAGTTGATAAATTTGGCGATGCAGTATCTGAAACAACCAATAGTGCAACCGAAACTGAAACTGTAACCGACACTGCATCCTCAGCATACGGACAAGCGAAAGACACAGCCAGCGACCTTACCCAGGCGGCTAGCGAAAAAGCCGAGGACTACAGTTCAACAATCGCGGATACGACTGATTCCGCTGGGCAAGCCATCGGCAGTTTGGCCGAGGGGACGACAGACAAAGCTCAAGAGCTCGCGTCGAACGCCACTGACACGGTAGCCGCTGCTGCTGGTGGTATTTCCGATTCAGCCAGCGAGTTAGGTAGCCAAGCGCTCGATAAAGCAGGATCTGCGGGTGATGTCGTTGCCGATGCCGCATCTGATTCAATTGATACAGCGTCCAATTCAGTCGATGCAGTCAAAGATACCACAGTGGACATTGCAGAATCCGCCGGTAATTCTATGCCCAATGCTACATCGTCAACAGTCGATACCGCGGCGCAGACTGCTGCTGGTGTTGGAGCAAACGTCACTCAGGCAGCTGAAGATAATTCAGCAGTTGATCAAGCTGCTTTTATTACCAAAGACGCGTTATCCGCAGGCGATTCGTCTAATATTTTCGGTGGTGTCGTATTTTTCCATGATTCAAGCCAGCTTACCGATGACTCCAAGTTAATTCTAGAGAAAGTGGCAGAAAACTTGGCGGCTCAACCGGCACAAGATATAGAAATTGCCGGATACACTGACAGCAAAGGCCCTTCAAAATACAATTTATGGCTGTCAAAAAAACGCGCCGAATCCGTTAAACAGTATTTGGTGAGTAACGGGGTCGCCAATGTCAACTTCACCACTCAAGGCTATGGTGCAGAAAACCCAATCGCTGACAACACCACCAATGAAGGCCGTCGCGCCAACCGTAGGGTTGAGTTAAGAAGTCAATAATATAGATCACTAACACCACCTTTGCATTTTTCGGACTAACAAAGGTGGTGTTAATATACCTTTCGCGTTTGAGAATGCCCGTTTTCAGTAGGTAGGTTTTCGTAAAAGGCCAGGCTTAGAACCGCAGGAATAGCTATCTATTTCAAGGCACTATAACGATGTCCTTGACGAAAAGATGCGCGCAGAAAATGGGTATCCATTAACGCAGAAGGGATTATTGCCCGCAACGTGCGGGAACAGGCTTTAATCCTGAATCGACATCGCTATTTTGCCCCCGATGGCGCAAAAAGTGATCCATAAGTACAATCGCCATCATTCCTTCTGCTATCGGTGTCGCTCGTATTCCCACACAGGGGTCATGACGCCCCTTTGTCACCACCTCAATCGCTTCCCCCTTAGTATTGATACTCCTACCCGGCAAACGTAAACTGGATGTCGCTTTCAAAGCAATACTCGCAACAACATCCTGGCCACTGGAAATCCCACCAAGAACTCCCCCGGCATGATTACTTTTAAACCCATCAGGGCTAATTTCATCACGAAATTCCGTTCCTTTCATTTCTACGCACTGAAACCCATCCCCTATCTCCACACCTTTAACAGCATTAATACTCATCAAAGCATGAGCCAACTCAGCGTCCAATCGATCGAAAATTGGTTCGCCCCAACCTGGAGGCACGCCCTTCGCCACCACATTAATACGAGCGCCAACAGAATTACCCTCCTTTCTGAGTGCATCCATATATTTCTCGAGTCTAGTAACCTGTTCCGGATCGGGACAGAAGAAAGGATTATTATCCACCTCCTCCCACACCAGACTTTCCATCCGAATGGGTCCCAGTTGAGCCAGATAACCCCGAATTGTTATTCCAGCCTTGTCCTTGAGATACTTTTTGGCAATCGCACCAGCGGCTACCCGCATCGCAGTCTCTCGAGCAGACGACCGACCACCGCCACGATAATCCCGAAACCCATATTTTTGATGATAGGTGTAATCCGCATGTGCCGGTCGAAAGCGATCAGCAATTTCAGAGTAATCCTTGGATCGCTGATCAACATTCTCAATTAACAGGCCAATAGGTGTCCCGGTTGTTTTACCTTCAAAGACACCCGATAGAATCCTCACCTGATCAGGCTCTCGCCGTTGGGTCGTGTGGCGCGAAGTACCAGGACGTCGTCGATCCAAATCACGCTGGAGTTCCTCCTCAGACAGCATTAGTCCAGGCGGACAGCCATCTACAATGCAACCAATGGCTGGACCATGGCTTTCCCCAAAAGAAGTAACGGTAAATAGTTTTCCTATTGAATTACCTGACATTTTTATCTATTCGTTTTTGTAACTATACTTTTTGCGTTTAAGAATGTCCGTTTCGAGTGGGTAGATTTTCGCGGGGGGCTAGGCGTAGAGGTGTAGGAAGAGTCATCTCTTTCAAACGTCTACAACAACGTCCTTCTTGAAAAAATGCGTGCTGAAAATGGGTATTCTTGAACGTGAGAGGTATATCTAGCATAAGATTCAATATTGGATCAATTGATATAAAATAGGGAGGAATGGCCAAGCGCCTATCCATCATTCTCCATAAAAAGTGCTTTGCCAATCCTTTAGCTGATCCACTGTCAACAGAAAAACACCGTCCCCACCCCGCTCAAATTCGAGCCAATAAAAGGGGACTTTTGGATACGCGTTCAGCAATGACTCAGCGCTACTCCCCACTTCCACTATCAAAATCCCGTCATCAGTCAAATACTCCAGTGCGTGCTTTAGTATTTTCTTAACACTATCCAGCCCGGTTTCACCACCGTCGAATCCAATTTTCGGCTCAGCATGGTACTCTGCAGGTAAATTTTGCCATTCCACATGGCTCACATAGGGTGGATTCGTCAAAATAATATCGTAACGAGTACTGCCCAAATTTGAAAAAAGATCAGACTTGATGGGAAAAACCTGCTCGCTAAGATCATGTTTGTTGATATTGATCTTGGCAACGTCTAATGCTTCCTGAGAAATATCCACAGCATCCACTGCAACATCAGGAAATGCATAAGCGCAAGCAATAGCAATACATCCACTACCTGTACATAAATCAAGAATTCGGTTCACCGATCCAGCGTTTATCCACGGAGCAAATTGTTGCCCAATTAATTCCGCAACCGGTGACCGCGGAATTAGAACCCTCTGATCAACATAAAATGAATGCCCGGCAAATAGTGCGTCATGGGTAATATAGGCGGTGGGTAAACGCTCCAGAATCCTCCTTTCGATAGCTTTCACTACATCAACCCGCTCATCCCGAGTTAGCACCGATGCCAAATAGTTAAAGGGCAGATCATAGGGCTGATGTAAAACATGCAGCACCAGTGCTGCAGCATCTTCTAAAGGACTATCCGTCCCGTGCCCGAAAAACAAGTTTTCTTGCTTGAATTGGCTCGCACCCCAGCGAATATAGTCCTGGATTGTTTTCAGGGTGGAGATAACGTCTTCGATTTGGCCCATAGCCGGATAACCCAATTAATTTAACCCAGGATAATAAAATACCCTCAGATTCTAGCACAAACCATTGGTTTTACAGAGCTTCCAAGATATATCCATTCAACCACCGGGCAAAACGAAATACTTCTGAAAACACTATAATTACAATGTCTTGCACTAATTTTATATATTCAACCGATTCTCCCAGGTACGTAGCGAATAATCAACTATCTTGGAAATATTCTGAAAAACCCCGGAGGTTAGGAGATCAACCGCCCATTTTAAACTAAAATTAGCAGTATCATTCTTTATACTCCTAAAGCCCCCTTCAATGCAAAGCAACATGTTAGCAGCAAGAGCAACTCAATCCGCGGTGTCTGAGATCAGTCCTGAGAACCCCATTCATGACCGCCATCAAAACCAGCTGCTCCTTGAATGTGAAATCAATCTGGCGTCAGGAAAACTGAAACTTCCCACCATTCCGGATATTTCCCTGAAAATTCGTCGTGCAGTACAGGATGAAAAAACCAATAATCTTAAGATTGCCCGGATACTACAAATGGATCCTGCAATGACAGTCCGACTTGTGCAGATCGCGAACAGTCCTCTTTATCGCGGTCGTAAAACGATCGAAAGCTGCCCAGAGGCAATAACCCGGCTGGGACTGCGAGCTACTCAAGATCTCGTTACAAGCTTTGCATTAAGATCAGTTTTCAACACGAAATCAAAACTGCTCCAACAACGAATGCACGCTCTATGGGATCAAAGCAGTTATGTCGCCGCAATATCTGCAGTGATCGCCCAAAAAACACCAGGATTCGATCCCGACCGGGCGATGCTGGCTGGACTAATCCACAACATCGGAGTAGTTCCTGTTTTAACTTATGCTGACCAACAAGAAGTATTCGCCTCCGATGCAGACAAACTTGAGCAGACCATTGCACACCTGCGCGAAAAAATTGGCGTAATGATTATAAAACAATGGAGATTCCCCAATGATTTCATAGATCTCGTAAATAATTGCCGAAACTGGGATCGGGATACCAAACCAAAAGCCGATTATACTGACTTGGTAATGGTTTCAATCCTGCACAGCTATATTGGAACCAACCAAGTTCATAACCACCCGATAATGGATACACTTCCCGCATATCGCAAGCTGGCGACCGGTAAACTTAATGCCGGACTTAGCAAAAATATTCTTGATGTGGCTAAAGATGAAATCCGTCAGATTCAAAAGATGCTGTCGCTCTAATTAGGGAATGGAAAATAAATAACTTGAACATCCTGACTTGCCTTTTTGCTCGCCTTCTTCATTTTAGCAACAGTTACATAACCTGCTATGCGCCTTTTGCCACGTCTTGAAGGCAAACAAAAATACCGCCGACATAATGACCAAGTTATTTGTTTTCCATTCCTAAACTTGTATACCCTAAAATAACAGGATAATGGACTACCCTCGTTTATCTTCAGCTATTGGAAAACCTGCCAAGCCAGTTGGATCACTCCCATTAATACTGCGCAAAGGCGCAGCCCCTCTGCGACTCCCCGTGGGTACGCAATTCACGGCAACCGTGCTTCGGCAATCGTCTGGAAGCAACTTTGTAAAATTACTGGTTGGGGGTAAACCGTTACTTGCTCAATCACGTGAATCCTTTGTCTCAGGTCAAACACTTAAGTTAGAAGTTACCAACGCTGGAAAAACACCAACACTTCGTATTTTATCTGCAATGGGTAAACATAGTGGTGTTCGGCAAACGTTAATGGAAGCGCTCCCTAAACAAATAAAACTATCAACGCTATATAATGATCTTTTTTTCGCTCCGCTGACTGACAAAAAATCGGTTTTTCAATCCGCACTGCCACGACAGACAAATACGGCAAGTTCGCCGCCACGCAAAACTGCACTGCTCGATGTTGGCAAAAAAGCCGCAGATTCAGAAAAACCACTGACCTCAGGAAAAACAGCCGTTGTCGTCCAACCAAAAGTAGAGGCATTATTCCAGAAACTACCGTTACTGCAACGTGAGTCCATTAAGGGCACCACCAAATCACCAAATATCTCTCACGTCACCACCGACACAAACAATCAAATAGGGTCCAAAGAGCGGGCTCGACTCCCTCCGATGGCAGTGCCGAACGTCCTTCCGCCGTCCCTAAAATCCCTGCCCGCTGTCCTTCACCCACTTTTCATGAATTTGCTGAATCGACCCAATATAAAAACACCGGAAGGGTTAAAACAAGCTATTTCCAATTCTGGGTTATTTTTGGAAGCAAAACTTCTCAATGATCCTGACATGGAATTCACAGGAGATTTAAAAGCCGATTTTCTTAAGCTAAAGACTGCACTACAACAACTTTCTCGGAATGCGACCCATCCGGAAATGTTTGCGATGCAAGAAAAACTCGAAGATCTTCAAAAAAAAGTTGAAGGTGCGATCGCCCGGATTGTGCTAAATCAAATTGCATCATCACCAACTGATGACACATTGAAACAACAATGGCACATCGAACTCCCCATCCTCCAGGAAGACAGGGCAACTCATGCAAAGCTACTCATTACCCGCGACTCAAGAAATGATAACGGCAGCGAAAAGGATCAATGGTCAATCGATCTTGAACTGGAACCCAAAGGATTGGGTAGAATAAACAGCCGAATTGTCTATTTCAATGGTGAGATCAGTACATTTTTCCAATGCGAACATCCGGCAACGAAGCAACTGATCAAGGGTCAACTTGAAACGCTACGGCAACGCTTTATTGTTTCAGGACTCAACCCAGGAAACCTATCCGCACAACATAACGAAAATCAGTCAACGGAAACCCTAAGCCACTTTCAAGGTATTGTGGATGAAAAAGCATGAGTAAGACTTTTAACAAAGCAGATACAGCCGTCGCCCTGCACTACGACAGAAAAAATGCCCCTAAAATAACAGCCAAAGGAAAAGGCGAAATCGCCAACCAAATAATCGAAAAAGCCAAACAACATGGGATCCCCATGCAGGCTGATCCGGTACTTGCAAAAACCCTCAGCAAAATCCCCCTCGGCCAGGAGATTCCAGCGGCTCTTTACACAGCAGTTGCCGAGGTTATTGCTTTCGCCTATATGTTGACTGATAAACATCCTGACGACGATATCTAGATTCAGAATACCGGGTCTCATGAAATTCGCATTGAATCGGATCCTTTGGGGATTTCATGAAGGACTAGGCATAGAACTGCAGAAAGAATCATCTCCGTCAAGATTCTACAACGACGCCCTTTGCGAAAAAATGCGCGCTGAAATGGGTATTCTTGGGCGTGAGAGGTATATCTATTGGGATGCATTAACAGAACAGCCTCGGTTAATTGCACGAACCACCACAAGAAAGCCAAGAAAATCATATAGCCCATGAATGAGGATCGGCGTAAGCAAATTCCGTTCACCACCGATATCCATGAAGAGACCAAGATAAATTCCGATCAAACCGGCAACAATTGCGTAGGTAAGACTAATGTAATGGACTAACCCAAAAAACAGGTTACTGATCAACAGGCCCGCAGTCATACCCCAAACGGATTCCAGCCAAGGTTGAATAACACCCCGGAATAGCATTTCCTCCGAGATACCGGCAAGCGCCGCAAGGAAAAAAAGCTGTAGAAAACTACATGTACTGAGGGATGGCCCCAAAACATCGTGCAATACTTGTTTGATGGCTCGCAGCGATCCTCGTGGATAGGCGTGGAATAACAAAAACAGACCAAACAGTGGAATGGTTCCCGCAAGTCCTAGCGCCACTGCCTTTACAGTAAAGTTAAGCTCTCCAACCGGATTTATATCAGCAACCCAACCCAGTATATAGGCCAAAATAATTAAACTACCCTCGAACCAGAATGCAAGCTTAATAAATGAATCATTCCCAAGAGGGTGGGCTTGACGAACCATTATTTAAATTGATCAGTAATCACAACTTCGCTTTTAGGCAGTTGGCCGGGACGTGGCCAAGGTTCTACAGTCCCTTTTCCAATAGCAATAAACAGAGCAATAACATGATCTTCCGGGAGATTGATTAACTTTCCCACCGCATCGAAATCGAAACCGTCCATCGGGCACGAATCGTACCCCATAGCCTTCGCTGCCAGCATTAGAGTTTGGGCGGCAATACCACAGGAACGCATCACTTCATCCCGTTGCACTTGTGGCTTCCCGCTATAGTATTCCTGGATAGCGGGAAGAAGAAAATCCTGAACTTCTTGCGGCCCATTTTCCCAGTATCGCTTAGGCTCTTTCTTCCAGGCATTGCAATCCGCACAAAGAATAATAAATAAGGAGGCATCTGTGACCTGCGCCTGATCCCATGAAGCCTTACGGATTTCTTTTCGTAAGTCAGGATCACGGACGACCGCAAAACGCCAATGCTGTACATTGAATGCTGTCGGCGACAACAGAGCGAGTGACAACAGATCATCAATTTCTTGTTCCATTAAGCGATGATTCGGATCGAAATGTTTAACTGACCGCCGAGCACGGATGGCTGTAAGGGTATCCAAGGTTTCCTCCTTCGCATAGTATCGTTACGCTTACAATTCTTTCAACTCCCTTCTCAACACTTTGCCAACGGGTGTTTTGGGGATTTCTTCCACAAACTTTATATGTTTCGGTCTTTTATAAGCCATAAGATTTTCGTGACAATAGGCCTTAAGCGTACTAACAGTTAAAGCTTTATTTTTCGGAACAACAACCAGCTTTACTGTCTCCCCCGTTTGGGTATCGACAACACCCACAACGCCACACTCCAATACATCCGGATGCTGAGAAACAACCTCTTCAACCTCGTTCGGGTAAACGTTAAACCCGGAAACAATAATAAGATCTTTTTTACGATCCACAATCGTAATAAAGCCCTTTCCGTCGATCTTTACGATATCACCAGTACGCAGCCAACCATCAGCCGTCAATACGGCCTTCGTTTCCTCCGGATTCCGCCAATAACCCTGCATGACCTGTGGCCCACGTACATAGAGTTCTCCCGCCTCGCCTTCTGATACGCTTTCGCCTTCATCATCTTTGACACAACAGTCCGTAGAAGGTAACGGTAATCCGATGCTGCCACTAAATTCCGGTAAATTGATCGGATTAATCGTAACAGCTGGAGAGGATTCGGTCAGGCCGTAGGCTTCGACTATGACACTTCCCGTGGCTTTTCGCCACCGCTCCGCCACCTGAGATTGAATAGCAGCACCACCGCCCAAACCCACTTTAAGTGAACCGAAATCGACTTCATCAAAGCCCACAGTATCAATGAGGTGGTCAAAGAGCGTATTGACTCCGGTAATGCAGGTAAAGTGACTTGATTTAAGTTCTTTGACAAATCCTCGCATATCCCGTGGATTGGTAATCAAATAGTTCATCCCGCCCAAACACGTAAAAGTCAGCAGATTAGCAGTCAATGCGAAGATATGGTAAAGGGGTAACGCCGTAATAATTATTTCTTTACCCTTTTCAATTTTTCCCTTCCCTGACGATGTATGTAGCAACCAAGTCACTATTTGCACCATATTTGCAATCATATTCTGATGGCTTAACATTGCAGCTTTTGCGACTCCAGTAGTTCCTCCAGTGTATTGCAGCAACGCTATATCACTAGGGCCAACCAACACGTCTTTTAACTGTAACTTTTTGCCCTGTTTTATCACCTCGTTAAAAGTTTCAATATTCTTCAGTTTGTAGGGAAGTACTTTTGGTTTTACATAGCGGATGTAGAAGTTAACCAGTTTAGATTTTGGGAAATTGAGCTGGTCGCCTATTCCAGTCACAATGCAAGCTTTCAAATGCCCTGGCTGTGTATCACTTAACAGATGGGCGAAATTTTCCAAAATAAACAACGCCGATGCCTCAGAATCGTCCAATTTATGCTGCAACTCCCTGGCGGTCAGCAAGGGATTGAGATTAACAGCGACTAGACCCGCCCGCTGTACACCCATAAAAACAATGGGAAACTGTAAGACATTGGGCAGCATCAAACCCACCCGATCGCCCTTATTGAGACCGAGAGTCTGTTGCAGATAGCTCGCTACAGCAAGGCTTCTCGCATCGAGTTCAGCGTAAGTTAGCGTCGTCCCCATGTTATGCACTGCAGGCCGAGCCGCAAATTCATTCGCTTTGGATTCGAAGAATTTACCGAGCGAAGAAAATTCGCTGAAATCGATCGTCGCGGGCGTTCCTTCCGGATAACTTTTCAACCACGGCTTATCCATACATTTATACCTCTTACAATTATGGTCGGTACCTTAGGTGGCCTGACGAAATAAAGTTACCAATCTTGCTTGCCTTTTTGCTCCTGACCAAACGATCTCAATCGTTACGTAGAATAACTATGCGCCTCTTGAGATCGTTCGGTCAGAAACAAAAATACTGCGCAATCTTGATAACTTTAATTTCGTCAAACCACCTCAGTTGCTTGTCAGCTTCTCATGCCACTATGCTCTACATTGGCATCTTCATCAAGGAATTAATCCATTGGAGGCAAAAAATCACAGCCAGTTCCATAAGGGTCAGCCAAACCGATACCCGTATGGTTGATAGTCCCCTGGCTTGCTCGCACGATTACTTCACCGAGACCTTCCACTAAATCATAGTTGTCCAACCTATCCAAAGGTGTCCATTCCGCTGCGGTAACATCACTGGCAGCAATCGGCATTTGTGGCGTTGCTTCAAAAGGGACCGCGACGAAATCTACAATCAGATAGTGAAACCCTTCGGTAATTCGCTCGACGACCGCGACAATGGATTGCAACTTAACCTCTATACCAGTTTCTTCCAGCACCTCCCGGCAGCAAGCCTCTGTCAGCGTTTCACCTGCCTCCTGTTTTCCTCCAGGTACAGACCATTGACCCAAAGCGGGTTTCTTGCCACGTCGGATCAAAAGAACCTGACCGGACTTATTAAATACGATGGCTCCTACAGCTACTTCCGGATTTGGAAACTTTTGATTTTTCATGGTGAACTGGTACTCCGAATACATCATTAATTTAATCAAAAATGACTAAGGGTGTGAGCTCTACCTGAGAATCCTTTCTCAATTTTTCCAATCCATTTGTATTTTTTGATATAGATACTAAATTTATTAAGGAAGGAAACAAAAACGCATCCGATTGCTGACACTTAAATAAGGATTATCTTGGCTACACAATTGAATTAATTATAAGCAAAAGGCCCCAAATCATGAACATCAAACTTTACCCCATCTTACTAAGCTGTTGCCTCTGCGCGGAATCCCAAGCCCAACCTGATTGGACACCTCTCAGTCTAACCGATTTTACAAAGAATGCGTCGGATTCCTGGATTGCGCCACCCAATGGAACAAGTGGTGCCCCACGTCAGGGGTGGTTGAATACCGTTGATGGTTTTTTCACCAAAGAATGGCATTTATCCGCTGCTTATAAAAAAGATACACAAGACACCTATACCGGAACTTTTCAATTTCAAACACCTCTTGCTCGTCGACTCTGGATGGGCATTGACATGCCTTTCGTAGTGAACAAAGGTGACGAAACTGACTTTGGCGATGTCGGCTTAACATTAAAAACAATGTTTCACGAAACCCAGGACTTATCGGTTTCTGGAGGACTTGGAGTTCGTTTCGCCACGGGTGACAAAGCAACTGGCGGTGATGCCTGGGGCCTTTTCCCTCATGTGTCAGCATGGTCTGACGTAGGAAATGGTTGGTCACTCCGCGGCGGTGTGGGTATAGATGTCTTACCGGACAAAAATACCAAACCACACTATACATTCTCGGGAAATTTTGCGGTGGGCCACACGATCACACCACACAGCGCACTGCTGGGAGATTTTACCTATTATGTTGCTGCTAATCTAAAGGTTCCGCTGGACGATGGACAAACAACCAACCTTTCGCTTCCTCAAGTACCTGGGGTACGTGGACAGACGGGCGGCCAAAGCCTGGATAATGTCACCGTTTCCTTAACACCCGGTATTCGTACGCATATCGCTGACAATGCCTTCATATTACTCGGAGTGGAGCTACCGGTCACTAATCCGGATCCATTCGATTATCAGGTTAATTTATTGTTGGTCAAGGGTTTCTAACACTGGCCTTCTGACAACACCAGATATCAATATAATCAATTTTTATAGTTATGCTTGCCGATCTAAACTGGTCGAAAAAAATCCTTCTGCTTTCATCCCTCCTTCTATCATTTACATTAACGGTAGGTGTTATTGGAGGGTATTTTATCCAGCAACAGGGACAAAAAGTCAGGTTTTCTATCGAATCTTCCAATACTAAGATCGATGCCGCGATTAAAACCCGAATATCTATTCTTGAACTCGACAGGGCTATTCAGTCTTTAGTCGCAGCCCAGAATAAAATTGGTATCAGAAAAGGCGCAATCGCCTCGATAAAGGCATCATCTTTCTTAGACGAACAGTTGCATGGGCTGAAGGAAACGCTGGGACACAATACTGATGTTCAAAAACTGGAGCTCCTCCTTCAGAGTATTCGTCCAGTACAAATGCAGATAATAAGGGCAGGAAAACGAAACGAAGATGAAGAAGCCAATAATTTCATCACTCAAATAGCAAACGATACCGCCCAAATCGAACAATTGTCTTTATCTCTGATAGAACAGCAACGGCAATTACTCAATACCGAAATGCAGAATATTGAGCATGAAGGTAGAAATGTCATTGGTATTTTGGGGGTGACCGTAATTGCTGCCGTTTTAGTGGGTGTATTTCTCAGCATTATTGCAGCACGAATGATTCACAATCCTTTATCGACCATCATGGAAGCCATGAATGCTGTGTCCAATGGCGATTTGACACAAAAACTACCCGAAATGGGTAAAGATGAAATCGGCAGAACAGTTAAGGCAATTCAATCCACCGTCCAATTTTTGCGGGTTATCGTTGGCAGCATCAAACAGGGATCGGACAAAATGGGTGCGGAATCGCGGGAACTAGCGACGTTTGCAACGACCATCCATGGGCTCGCTGAAAAGGGAATTTCCCAAGTTCGCCAGAATTCCAACGATCTCACTACGGTCAAAGAAATTAGTAGAAACACCGTAGAGAACCTAATGCAGGCCGCTCGACAAGCAGATCATACAAGTAATTCAACAGCCAATGTCGCGTTACAAATTTCCGAAAGCGTAGAAAAGTTTAGAACTTTCCAGACTGATCTGGAAGAAACCTCTAAAACCACAGAACGATTGCTCGAAGTCACCCAAAATATTACCAGCATTAGTTCTACTATTCGGGAGATTTCAGACCAAACCAATCTTCTCGCTCTCAATGCTGCAATAGAAGCCGCCAGGGCTGGCGAACAAGGAAGAGGTTTTGCAGTGGTTGCCGATGAAGTCCGGACACTTGCGTCCCGGACTGGAGAAGCTGTTGACCAAATCTCAGATCTCATTGGTGCAATCAAACACCATATTGATAACTCGGTGCTCGGTCTACAAAAAACTGTGAGTAATTCCAATGAAAATATCGAAATACTTTCCAATGTTGCAATTGAAATTGCCGATCAAAGCAAAGAAACCCAAGCCTTAAATACCAAGGTGACAGAAGTAATGAATTTTGTAAAAGATCAGGAAGAGGCTGAAAACCGATTGACTGAATCTGTAGCGTTGTTGGTGGAACAAATGGAATCAACATTGCGGCAGGTAGAAATATTACATCACTCTTCTGCGACGATGGAGAATTCGGCCTCGGATCTTCACCACTCCGTAGGTAGATTTAAAGTATGACATGTTATAGGAGAAATTAATGAAAAAGCGAATGAATAGGGCAACAGGGTTTTTAACGTTTACCGCAATCATAATAACAGGGTTAATAACGGCCTGTTCAACTCAAACGGCAAACCTAAACAAAGCGGAATCACCCAACGATCTTCATCAATGGCTGTTGCCGGCAACCCCCCCACACCCGGAAGGTAATGCCCCAACACCTGAACGGGTTGAACTCGGCAAGATGCTTTTCTTTGACCCGAGATTGAGCAGAGATAAAAACATGTCCTGCGCAACGTGTCACAACCCGTCATTAGGCTGGGCTGATGGCTTACCGAAAGGCCGTGGATTCAAGAGCAATGAACTCGGGCGGGCAACACCAACTGTTATCAATACCGCCTATAATTCAATTCAAATGTGGGACGGACGCAAGAAAGATCTGGAAGACCAAGCAATGGGGCCGTTACAGGCTGATGTTGAAATGAATACGGACTTCGAACACCTGTTTGTGTGGCTTAATGAAAATAGCGGCTATAAGGCAGCGTTTGCAAAAGCATATCCGGGTGAACCCATCGCACCCGAAACTGCGGCAAAAGCAATTGCTTCCTTTGAACGCACGGTCATTAGTAACAATTCACCTTTTGATGCCTGGATAAAGGGTGATAAATTCGCTATGACAAAACAGCAGATTCGGGGTTTTAAGCTCTTTTCTGACAAAGAAAAAGCCGATTGTGCTGTGTGTCACTCAGCGCCGAATTTCACTGACGATGGTTTCCATAATATCGGACTGGCTTCGTTCGGAGAGAAAGATACCGATCTAGGGCGCTTTCACCAAAGACCGCTTCGGCTGATGAAAGGCGCCTTTAAAACACCAACGCTACGTGATATTGCTCTAACCGCCCCTTACTTTCACGATGGATCATCAAATACGCTTATGGACGTTGTTGAACATTATGCTAACGGTGGAGAAAACAAAACCAACTTGTCACCTAACCTTTCGAAAATTAAGCTGAATCAACAAGAAAAGGAAGATTTGGTTGCATTTCTTGGGGCACTTACCTCTAAAAATGACTTGATGACATTACCCCTTTTACCCTGATCATCACGATGATAGATCAGATACCCTCTTTGCTTAATCCAAATTAAAGGTAATTACTATGAAAAAAAGATCTTTGTTGCTATTTTCGATCGTCACATTATTAACTACAACCCATGTAATTGCAGAAACGAAAGAAGTTTCCCAAAAAGGGAAAGCTTTCAGTCAGGATAAATTAACAGTTAAAGTTGGGGATAGTGTTAATTTCCGAAATGATGATCCTTTCTTTCACAATGTTTTCAGCCTTTCTGATGCGTCAATGTTTGATCTAGGCTCGTATCCAAAAGGCGAATCAAAATCAGTGACCTTTGATCAAGCTGGAACCGTCGAGGTCGAATGCGCCATTCATCCGTCTATGCAGATGGTTGTTGAAGTGACCCCATAAAGAGTTATGAAGAATCAAATTCTAGTGAATCTTTTGGCATTATTGGTATTGTTACTTGGCGGTTGCGCAAGCGGTGAGCCCATAACGACCGTATCAACGCCAAAAAGCACCGAGTCGGGAATGGATGACCCAAGACCGACTG
>JAZGGE010000283.1:0-6248 GCA_036480195.1 Methylococcales bacterium | reverse complement strand
TAAATTGTACATTATGACGCAGAATTTTTGTTTGTCTTCATTCGTATAGCAACGGGCGCATAGCTGGCTACGTAACTGTTGCTATACGAATGAAGACGGACAAAAAGGCAAGCTAGAATGTATAAGTATTTAGTTCCCGTTCCTTAGCGACTGTAAGGTGGGCATTGCCCACCCTCTTTAAGCGTTGTCCGGATTGAAGTGGAAACCTACATTAAATGACTTCCGTAACTTTAGAATCCCTGATCTCTCGGAGGGTGGGCGCTGCCCACCTCAATCTACCAACCCCTTATGTCAGGACAGTTGTCATAGGGACAGAAAAGGTTAAACCAAAAACCGGGCAAAAGACCAAACAAAAATACCACTGGCCAATATCAGGCTAATGAACATCACCGGAACGCCGATTCGCATCCACCGGAGTGGTGTAATCCGTGCCTCTGGATGACCCGAACGTTCCGCTTCGGCAATACAAATGATGTTTGCAGTGGCGCCAATATGAGTGGCATTTCCGCCTAAACCCACTCCAATAGCCAAAGCCCACCACAACGAATTGACATTAACCCCCTGGGTTTCCAGACCGGCCACGATCGGAATCATTGTGACAGTGAAAGGGATATTGTCCACCATTGCACTAAGCAGGGCTGCGACCCACATCAGCGTTAGTGCACTCCACACTAAAGTATCGGGGTCGTGAGTGTTTTCGGCCAATAGCTGTCCGACGAGCGCCAGCAAACCGGATGCCTCAACTCCACCGACAATGATGAACAAAGCAGCAAAGAATAGTAGCGTAGACCATTCCACCTGAGCGATTAATGCCTCTGGATTGGGCTTCGACAGCAGCAGCGCTATTGCCACACCGATCCACGCCACATAAGCAGGAAACAGGTGCACCCGGTGATGGATAAAGAACAATACAATCACCACAACCAAGGCTACGGACGCTCGTAACAATCCGGCTTTATCTTTAATCGCTTTCGATTCATCCAGATCGATGCTATGACTGCTACCATTCCTGGGACGCAAATCGTGACGGAATAAGAAAAGCATCAATAATACAGTACCCATCCAAACCGGGACTATAATCGGACCCATATGAGTTAGAAAAGAATAAAAGTCAAATTCTGCAGCACTGCCGATCATGATATTCGGTGGATCACCCACTAGTGTTGTCGCACCACCTATATTAGATAACATCGCTTCTGCGATGAGATAGGGCACGGGGTTCAGGTTAAGCATACGGGTAATAAGAACCGTGAGAGGCGCGAAGATAATGACCGTCGTAACATTGTCGAGGAACATACTCAAAACACTCACGGCGAGACTCAAATAGACCAATAGTCGGCGCGGATTACCACCCGCTATTTTGGCTAATTTAATCCCGACATACTCGAATCCACCGGTAGGACGTATGATGGCAACGAGCAACATCATCGCCAACAATAAAAATAATGTGTTAGCGTCGATAGAAACGACCGCAGCTTCTTGAGAATAAAAACCGGTAGCTGTGCCCACCCCTACCATCACAACCGCGCCTACAATCGCTGCGCTGGTTCGATACATAATCTCAGTGAATATGAGTACATAGGCACCCAGCAGAATACTGGCCGCCAGATACATATGCGGCGTCAATACATTGGCTTCAATCAACATCACTCTGTCGCTGAATCTGAAGCATAGCTTGTGCAATACCCATTATTGATACGATACCTTTGTATACACCATCGTCAATGATGAACAGGTAGGTCGCATCCATATTCTCCATAATTGCAATAGCCTTGGTTATCGGTGTCGCCGACGTTGCGACCGCCATCGTCGACAAGATAAAATCATCAATGGGTAGAGACAAAACTTCGCAGACGTAGTTGTCAGGAATCAGAAGGTGTTGAATCTTATCCCCTAATAAGTGGGCATGTTGTACCATGAAATCGGGAATGCAATTTTCCTTGAGCACGTGCCGAATTGAAGCCTTACCGACTATGTTCCCATTCGCGTCTCGAAAGGGAATACCCTGAACATCGGCTTTCACGCATTCACTAAATAATTCTGCTACCGTTGTTCCAGGATATGCTAGACCGGTGGGTATGATCAGCGAGCTAAGTTCCATACTAAAGATCCTGATGGCGGGAAGTAAGTTCTATTGTCTATCTATTGATAGTGCTGATCAATAGCACAGACTGCTCAATCACCAGATCATCAACTTTTCGACCGAACCTATCAGATTTAGATTTTTTTAAATCCATCGACCAAATTTCCGCATATTAGACTTTACTAATTCATTTGAATTGATTATTCTAACGCTTCTTGTATGCTTCCAATCAATAAGTTGCATTCATTTGACCCAATAAACTAAAGAAAATGCCTCAGACTAGACAATGGACGATTAGCTCTTTTTGGCGTAAAAGTTCTAATAAAGCGGTAAAACAGAAGACACTTCATTGTTATCATTACGCAGTTCTTGCCCTGGTGTTTCTGACGCCCTTGTTCAGCCTTGCTGATGATGACCTACAAGATAACACCAGCCAGTTTCCCCCTCATGAGACCCCAGCAAAGTTCGTTTCTCTCGCTCTAACGAAACCGCTCGCGTTAGATGAAGCGATCGACTTGGCCTTGCAGCGTAATCCTGATCTGCATATAGCTAACGAACGTATCGCCAGTGCCGAAGCCCAATTTGGTGAAACGCTCGCTGCATTTTATCCCCAGATCAAAGCCCGCCTTGCCTACCAGTATAGCGATAATCCGTCTCACGCCTTCGGCATGATTGTTTCCCAACGCCGATTTGATTTTGCAAGCCAGGATATCAATCGTCCAGGGGGCACTACGGACTTCAGGCCGGAAGTCATAGGCACGATATCCCTGTTTCGTGGCGGCCAGGATTATCATCGCAGTAAAACCGCTGAGTTGGGGATAGAAATCTCATCGCTACAACGCTCAACCATTCGAAACAATCTGGTTCAAGCAGTAACTGACAGTTTTTATGCCCTTCTTGTCGCTCAGGAAAATAAAACTATCGCTTTACGCTCCATTGATGCAATTTCCCGAGAGCTGGAACATACTCGGATACGTTTCGAAGGCGGAACCGTTCTTAAATCAGACGTATTATCTCTAAAAGTACAACTCGCCAGTGCTCAAGAAGCCGAAATTCGAGCCCAAAATGCTATTGAAATGTCCCGTATGGTAATGCGGACTCTACTTGACCTGACACCCACCAGCCCCGTTGAAACGGTTAGATCTAAAAATATAGAGCTACCAACTTTGGATCGAGCTTTTAGTGAAATGCTGGCTCAGGCAAAAACTGAACGCCCGGAGATCCAAACTACCCTGCGCCAAACCCAAACCCGCAGGCAACAACTTGATATCGCCCGGGGCGAACATTTACCTCGCGTAGATGCATTTATCAACTACGGATTAAACCGTGAGAAAGTTGGATTTTCGTCGGAACAAGACAATCTCACCGCAGGAGTCGCTATGGAAATGGATCTTTTCTCGGGATTCGGCACCCAACAGCGTATCCATAAGGCGGAGAGGGATCTTTCCGAAGCACAGGAAACGGAACGTAAAGTCAGGTTACAAATTACTCAGGAAGTCAAAAATGCTTATCTGGCTCTGAAAGAAGCCTTACAACGACTCAAAGTCACCGAAACATCCGTCGCTGCATCTGAGGAAGCACTACGGCTCGTTACCGAACAACACCAGGCAGGTACCATAACGGTAACACGCTTTATCGAAGCTCAGGCCGCCCGCGATCAGGCGAATGCCCGTACCGTCGCCGCCCGCTACGATACTTTTCGAGCTGACGCCGCACTAAATCGTGCAATGGGCGCATGGAAATAACCCAAAAACTTCGCTAAACCAAATAGCATTATGAATAAACTCATCTCCGGCGTTATCGCCATTGTCGCTTTGGTTCTTTTAATCCTCTATATGTTGGGCATTATCGGCAGTTCCAAAGTGGAACCGGGGTCGGCCAGCCTGCCTTCAGCCAAACTAAGTTCTTCTGCGCAAACTACGAAAGTAGTTCGGCAAGAAGTTGATGATGTTCTTTCGTGGCCAGGTACCGTTCGCTCTCGTAGCGAAGCCCGGATAGCACCCAAAATGACCGCCAGAATCCTGGATATAAAGGTAAAAGCAGGTGACCGGGTCCGCAAAGGGGACGTCATTGCTCGGCTCGATAACAAGGCCTTACGTGCGCAGGAAAGAAGAGCGCGAGCAGCCTTGGCCGCAGCTAAAGCGGATGCAGAAAGGGCAAAAGCCGACGAACGACGGATTCGCGCCCTGTTCGCCAAGGAAGCCGCAACCCGAGAGACATTTGATGGGGTAATTTCTAAATCTAAAGCAGCCCATGCTGCTGTCGAAGCAGCATACAGTGCATTAGGAGAAATCCGCGCGAATAAAGCTGATACCACGCTGAAAGCACCCTTTGACGGTGTCATCATAAAACGTTTAAAAGAACCTGGAGATATGGGGGTACCCGGAGCGCCCATTGTTGCAATTCATACCACTAATGCCTTACGGCTGGAAGCTGCTGTCCCAACTTACTGTGCCCGTTTCCTGACTGTGGGGACGAAAACAACCGTAAGAATTGAAACTCTAAATCTTAAACTTGCAGCGGAAATTGATGAAATCATTCCGGAAGTCGACCCCCAAACCCGTACTATTTTGATAAAAACGGCTTTACCTCCAACGGAAGGACTACAACCCGGCCTATTCGGATGGCTGGATCAAGCGTGTAGCAAACATGAGGCACTATTGATCCCAAAATCAGCGGTTCGTCGCATTGGTCAGCTTGAAGTCGTTAAAGTGATCTCGGATGGCAATGTATTTTCCCGACATGTGCGTACCGGCAAATCACACGATCAATTGATCGAAATTCAGTCCGGCTTGCATGAAGACGAAGTCGTTGTTGTTCAGTAGACCTTTTTTGGCATAGCAATGAGCGAAAATCAGATTCAAACACCAGAAGGTGAATCCCCGAAACAGGGACTAACCATAAAAATCGTCAGAGTTTTTACGACTTCTCAGCTATCGCCGTTACTCCTGATTCTTTCGATATTGGCAGGTGCAGCCGCGCTATTGCTGACACCTCGTGAAGAAGACCCACAAATAATTGTGCCGGTGATGGATGTCATTGTCGAATACCCTGGCGCAACTGCTGAAGAAGTCGAAAAACTGGCCACAACCCCCCTGGAAGTTCTTTTAAAACAAATTGATGGGGTTGAATATGTGTATTCCGCGTCGATGCCGGGACAAGCCGTTGTCACAGTACGCTACTATGTAGGTGAAGATCGTGAAGACAGTTTGCTAAAAACCTGGGATAAGATGATGTCTAACCAGGAAATAGTCCCTCCTGGGGTCTCTCGCTGGATTGTAAAACCGGTGGATATCGACGATGTTCCCATTGTTTTATTGACACTGTCTTCAGCATCGCCACACCAGGGAGAAATGTCACTGCGGCGAACCGCTGATGAATTACTGGCAAAACTTCGCAGTGTGGATGACGTTGCGAAAAGCTGGGTGGTCGGTGGTGCCCGCAGGCAAATTACCGTTTATCCGGATCCCGCTGCACTTGTTGCCCGGGATGTTGCATTGAGCGATGTCATTGGCGCATTGGGGAACACCAATATTAACGTACGGGCGGGAAATACTGAAAACCAGGGCCGGGAAATTCTGCTGGAAGTCGGCCCCCATTTCTCCTCTAGTGACGAAGTGGGCGCGACGGTGCTAAAAAGCATTGACGGACGGCCTGTTTATTTGCGGGATGTCGCTCGTGTTCTCGATGGTCCGGAAGACAAAGATCACTATACTCGCATAGGCTATGGTTCTGCCTCCGAGAAAATGCGCACTCTGGGTGAATCGGTTAATGGCCATGCGACTCCAGGCGAAGAGCACACCATGGTCACTGTCGCCATAGCCAAACGTAAAGGAAGCAACGCTGTCCACGTTGCCGAACAAGTAATTCAGCTAGCTGATTCGGAACGTGGCAATATTATTCCCAGCGATATACAGTTAACCGTAACCCGAGATTACGGCGAAACAGCCAATCACAAGGTTAATGAACTGGTTAAGCATCTATTATTGGCCATAGCCATTATTGTCGTATTACTGGCATTTTCCCTGGGCCCCCGTGAGTCCCTTATCGTTTCCATTGCAGTACCTGTCACATTTGCCATAACCCTCCTCTGTGATCTGCTATTTGGCTACACAATTAATAGAGTGACTCTGTTTTCCTTAATATTGTCATTAGGTCTTTTGGT
>JAZGGE010000282.1:0-2922 GCA_036480195.1 Methylococcales bacterium | reverse complement strand
TGCTATTTCCAGTAGCAAGCTCGAAGAACGCAAATCTAAACGCGATGTCAATAAGTCACAGCTTGAAACTGCAGAAAAAGCACTGCAAGATTCCGTACTTGTTGCCCCTTTTGCTGGCGCTATTGCTAAAGTTTCGATTGAAAAACGACAAATAGTTCAAGCTGCAAAGCCAGCCATTACTATTCTTGGTAAAGCGGGACTAGAGGCTAAAATCAATTTACCTTCCAGTATTCTTGCCAAAGCAGGACTACGAGAAAAGCCAGCTACTGATTCGTATCTTGTGCTAAATGCTGCGCCTGACAGGAAAATACCTGTCACCTTTAAAGAAGCTGCTTTAGAAGCCGATGCGGTTTCACAAACCTATGAAGTTACATTCGCTTTTAAAGCACCAGAGACTTTGAATATATTACCTGGAATGAATGCTGTGTTGTGGTTTAAAGACCCCGGTAGATCCACTGCAAATATCAACAAGCTATCCATACCATTGACGGCGATTGCCATTACTGGTGAACAAAAATATGTCTGGCTGGTGGATAAGCAGTCAATGAAAGTATCCAGACGAGATATTGTGATTGAAGAGGGTGTTGGCGTTAATTTGAATGTCATCAGTGGTCTGAAATCAGGGGAAATGATTGTTGCAGCAGGCGTTTCTTCTTTGTCAGAAGGGATGAAAGTTCGTTCTTGGTCTAAGGATTAAATGATGAATCTTGCAGAATTTGCCATTAAGAATCAGGTTTTAAGTGTTATTTTAATTTTGTTGGCGCTGTTTGGCGGTTGGAATGCCTATCAAACCATGTCCAGATTTGAAGACCCTGAATTTACCATTAGAACAGCGATAATTTTTACCGAATATCCAGGTGCCAGCCCTGAGGAAGTCGCTAGAGAAGTTTCTGCGCCAATAGAAACAGCCTTGCAGCAAATGCAGGAGGTTAAAGAAATAAAAACAAAATCTTCTGCGGGTCTGTCTGAAATTACGGTTGATATTAAATTTAATTTCTCAAAATCAAAAGAAGATCTACAGATTATCTGGACTAAATTACGCAACAAGGTTAAAGATGCAGAACGGTCATTGCCACCAGATGCACAGTCACCCATTGTTAATGATGATTTTGGCGATCTTTATGGTCTATCCTATTTTGTCACAGGTGATGATTACAGCCCAGCTGAATTAAGGCGTTATGCCAAACAATTGCAAAAGGAAATTTTGCAAGTCAAAGGTGTGGGTAAGGTGCAATTGGCAGGTGAACGTGAAGAGGCCATTTTTGTTGAAATATCCCGTGAGAATGCGAGTGTTTTAGGCACATCAATACAAAAGCTTTACGATACTCTTAAACAGCAAAATTCAGTCGTTTCAGCAGGCAGTGCGGTTATAGCTGATCAACGACTTATTATTGACCCTTCTGGGGCAGTTGATTCTGTCGATGCTATAAAGAACCTGCTGGTATCGACAGCGGCTGATGGCAAGATTATTTATCTTAAAGATATTGCCAAGGTCTATCGAGATTATAAAACACCCGCCAGTAAAATTATCCGATATAACGGTCAACCCGCCATCGCGTTGGGCGTGGCAAATGTTGCTGGTGGTAATGTAGTTGTGGTTGGTGCAGCAGTGGATGAAAAACTCCGCGAGTCGATCAGTCGCAGACCGCTAGGCATGGAAGTGTCCGAATATTATCACCAAGGCAAAATAGTTGAAGCATCGGTTGATAATTTTGTTATGAACGTCATTTCCTCGTTGATTATAGTGATTTTCTCGCTGTTGTTTACCATG
The DNA here is from genome assembly GCA_036480195.1 of Methylococcales bacterium. GTDB lineage: Bacteria > Pseudomonadota > Gammaproteobacteria > Methylococcales > JAZGGE01 > JAZGGE01. Next base: position 1,151 of record JAZGGE010000282.1, on the reverse strand, counting down.
GGTTTTCGCTCTGCAATGGTGATTGCATTCATTCTTATTATCACTGTCGGCGCAACACTGGCGACTATGCAAATCATCGATGTTCCGCTTCACCGTATCTCATTAGGGGCATTAATCATTTCTTTGGGGATGATGGTCGATAATGCGGTGGTCATCACAGAAGCTATTTTAGTCGGCGTTCAACAGGGTAGAAAGAAGCTTGATATTGCCAAAGAAATTGTTACCCAAACAAAATGGCCGTTACTGGCAGGTACGATGGTCGGTGTTATTGCCTTTGCCCCGATTGGATTTGCTCCAGGTCAAACAGCTGAATACACAGGGGATCTTTTCTGGGTTGTCATGGTCGCTTTGCTGTTCAGCTGGCTTTTAGCCATGACCATCACCCCTTTGATTTGTTATTGGTTATTTCCAGAAAAGCAGGCAATAAAGTCAGAGGAGGATGAAGAAGGCATATTTTTCATCAAATACAAACAACTAATGCGCTGGGCATTACGATCTCGTTGGCTGGTTATTGCTTCGGTGGTGGGTTTATTCGCACTCTCAATTTGGGGTGCACAATTTATGACACAGGGGTTTTTTCCACGATCAACGAGCCCCCAGATGGTTGTTGATTATTGGCTTCCTGAAGGGACACGAATTGAACGTACCGAACAGGATATGAAAGAAATTGAAGCCTTTGTTCAAAAAATGCAGGGGGTCAATACAGTACAAACCTTGGTTGGTGGTGGCGCTATCCGTTATATGCTGACCTATTCCCCACAATCTACCAATAGTGCCTATGGACAACTGTTGGTACGAGTCGATGATTATCATGCCATTGATGGCATGATACCAATTGTAACTGCATTTATTGAACAAAAGTTCCCAGAGGCTCAGACCAAAGCATGGCGATTTATTTTAGGGCCAGGGGGTGGTTCGGCGATAGAGGCAGAATTCAGCGGCTCTGATCCGAAGATATTGCGACGCTTGGCAAATGAAGCCAAGGCTCTTATGACGGCTGATGGCGGTGCGCTTTCAATCAAGAATAACTGGCGTCAACCCGTGAGTGTGATTGAACCTGTTTACTCAGAAACCAAAGCCCGTCGCGCGGGTGTTTCCAGAAAAGATCTGGCTGATGCCATTATCAGTTATTACTCAGGGAAAGAAGTGGG
>JAZGGE010000281.1:0-2838 GCA_036480195.1 Methylococcales bacterium | reverse complement strand
AGCTCTTGTTTCCACAGCGGTTCAAAAAATGCCCGCTTAACCGATGGGTGAAACTAATATTTTTTGATTCCCCTGTGAAACCAATATCTTGCACTCTGTATCCGCCATTGACTCACGGATCCAGGTTAAAGCGAATAGCTGCACTATTTAGGAATGGGAATTTTGTTTGTCTTGGGTCGTGTAGCAACAGGCGCATAGTAGGCTACGCAACTGTTGCTACACGAGCGAAGACGGACAAAAAAGCAGGTGAGAATGTACACCTTATTTAATTCCCATTCCTTAGCAAAAGTGATCAGAAAATCTGATTCAAGAGAGCCTTTCCATAGTAGGTTTTTTGTTCTCTGATATCCGCCTTGATAACAATACTTGGTTTAATACCTATATTACCCCCCTATGACCCACTATATAAATTTAATTCTGCTTCTTCTCGCTCTATCGGGTTGTACAACCCAAACCACAACATTGGACATCGCCAATCTAAATGTAAAAACAATTCCGGTGCCGGCTGCCGCAGGAAGTGCTCAACCTAGTCTTTTTACCGGACTGGACGACACTGTCTACCTGAGCTGGATAGAATCCAACACCGAACAAAACTCCACTTTAAAGTTTTCTCTGCTGGGGGAACAAGGCTGGTCGAATCCTTCTGTTATTGTTCAAGACAACCAACTACTTTCCAACTGGGCCGATTTCCCTTCATTGACGGAACTCAATGATGGAAGCTTGGTAGCTTACTGGCCCACCAAAAACCCGAGGGGGGGCTTTGCTACCGATGTAAACATCGCTTTCTCCCAGAACAATGGCACCAGTTGGAGCAAACCAATCATAGCCCATCAGGATGGCACTGCAACAGAACACGGATTTGTCTCGCTATTACCTTGGGGAAACGACCAATTACTAACCGTCTGGCTGGATGGCCGTAACAAAGATACGACAATGCTGCGTAGCGCAGTTTTCAGCAATCGCGGGAAACGCATTAGAACATCCGAGTTGGATGCCAATACCTGTACATGTTGCCAAACCAGCGCTGCTCTACTCTCTAATAAGCGTGCTATGGTTGCCTATCGCGACCACGATAACAATGAAAAACGGGATATGTCCTATATTCTAATTGATGACCAGCAGCAGTCAAAACCTATGCCGCTATTCGACGACAATTGGATTATCGGCGCCTGTCCAGTCAATGGCCCGGTTATCGCCAACCACGGCCAATTGATTGCAACCGCATGGTATGCCGCGCCAGACAATCAACCGGAAATCAAAGTCAATTTTTCTACTGACGGTGGTAATACATTCGAAAAACCCATCAGGATTGATGGAGGCAAACCCATGGGCAGGGTTGATCAGGTTATGCTGGACGACGGCTCTGTTGTCGTTTCCTGGCTGGAACAAGATGAAACTGATGCCCACATCCGGGTTGGCCATATCCACCAAAACGGCTCCATGGCAGCCCCGCGTTTACTTACCTTATCCAGTGTTTCCCATGCCAGTGGATTTCCGAGAATAACACGCACTAAAACCGACCTTATTTTCGCATGGGTCGATTTCGGCAAACCAACAATGGTAAAAAGTGCTCGTATTCCTATCCATCAGTTCCTGGCTGAGGAAAGCAAAAAAGAACCAGAGGACAAAGCACCATTAAAATAGACCTTTCCCGGTTTTTTCTTCCGATACCTGGGGAAATGTCGGTCTCATTGGGCTCCTCTCGAAGAGCTACACAATTTCAGAATCCCTGGTCTCACCGAATTTATTTTGATATCTTCGTGGGAGTGGCTTTAAGCCCAGAATAGAATCACATTAATTTCTATAACTTTTTGATTCACCTTGATGAGGCTAGGTAGTCTGAATTTTCAAAACCACCTAAAACTCAATGGATTTTAGTCTATAGTTATATTAATAGCTTTAGGAAACTCGCAATAAATAACCCACCGATATTGCGCCGGATTTTTGTTTGTCTTCAAGGCGCAACGCAGGGCGCATAGCAAGCTATGTAACCAAAGTTGTACTTCACAACCACCCCTTTGCTCGTGATGAGACAGATAAAAGACAATGACTGACGATCTCAGCCACCCCCTCGATCTGGTGCTAAGACGCCGCGCTGCCTACATGACTTTAGCCGAAGTATTATCGGGTGATCTGCTCATCCAGGCCATGTGGATGATTGAGGAAAGGGATCAATCAGCAGATCGGCTGACTTTTCTTGGCTTCGTTGGAGTTACTGCGGAAATCTTCGGAGTCGATAATCACAACGTTTCCATCCTGTACATCAAACTTAATAAGAATCTCAACCTCCCCCATGATGATTTACCTCCGGATCCTTTACCTGAAATGCTCAAGTTCCGCGGCATTATCCAATCAGACGCCCAATTAAACGTTAATATCAGCCCCTCAGATACAGAGTCAACCCTTATTATCGATGAGACATCCCCTTCCATTTATCGGGATGATGGCATTTTCGGAAAAGTAGAGGAAGATTTTACTCTAGCCACTCTCTATCAAATTGGCCAGGCATTGGCCAGCGAAGCAAGAGAATATAAATGCGACACTGTAATTATGGCTCGTGATGGTCGCAATTCCAGTATTGGCCTAGGACAATCTCTTGCTGAAGGAATCCTGTCAACTGGCACGAAAGTGATTGATCTGGGCGCCGCACCCATTTCAGTCCTATATTTTGTAACCCACCACTTCGAAGGAAAAACGGGAGTAATGGTCAGTGGTGGCCACCATCCCAGCCAATACAATGGGTTAACGATGGTCGTTGGGGGCGAAATATTGGCAGGTGAAAAAATACAGCAACTAAAACAGCGAATTCACAATGAAGACTTCATAGTAGGACAGGGA
>JAZGGE010000280.1:0-4743 GCA_036480195.1 Methylococcales bacterium | reverse complement strand
TAAATAAATTGTACATTATGGCGCAGTATTTTTGTTTGTCTTCATTCGTATAGCAACGGGCGCATAGCGGGCTACGTAACTGTTGCTATACGAATGAAGACGGACAAAAAGGCAAGCTAGAATGTATTAGTTATTTATTTCCCGTTCCTTAGGTATCATTTGTTAATGATCAAGCAGTATCATTCCGCCCTAAGTGCTTCCAAAGGTTGAAGCTTAGCTGCTCTCATCGCCGGAACAATTCCGGCAACCAACCCGACAAAAACCGAAAGCATAAAGGCTAGAAAGATGTAACTCCATGAGAGTTTCACTGGCAACGCGGGAACTAAAAACCCCAGTATTTTCACCGATGTTATGCCCAAGATGATTCCGACAACCCCGCCGATTGCGCTAAGTATTAACGCTTCCCCGAGAAACAGCCTCAGAATGGTGCGGCGTTCGGCGCCCACTGCTCGGAGCAAGCCGATTTCTGATACCCGTTCGGACACCGCAATAGTCATTACAGTTAGTACCCCAACAGCGCCTACCAGCAAAGAAATTCCGCCTAACGCACCAACCGCCAGGGTAAGAATATTCAGGATGGAACCCAGCGTATCGAGCATTTGTTCTTGAGTGATAATGGTAAAGTCTTCCTGCCCGTGCCGGGCAATAAGCAGCCGTTTTACAGCTGCAGCTACATTTTCTGCTAAAACACCATTTTCGTATAGCAAATCAATTTCCATTAAACTCTCTCGGTTGAACAACTCTAGTGCTTTACCGGTCGGAATATAGATTGAATCATCAAGATCAAAACCCAACATCTGACCTTTGGATTCCATAATTCCAACGACTCGATAACGGTTACTACCGACCCGGATACGTTGTCCCAGTGCTTTGGTATTCCCAAATAATTCTTGGTGCAGTTTACTCCCCAGCACTGCGAAAGCCCGTGCTGCACGTTGATCATCCGAGGGTAGAAACTTGCCTACCGCCACTTTGATTTGCCAAACTTCCGGAACTGCTGAACCGACGCCAAAAACACTACACCGTCTCCCTTTTCGCCCAAATTTAACTTGCGCATTGCCCTGTACGAGGGGAAGGACGAATTTTATGGAATCAAGCCGCTCCAATGCCTGAGCATCAGCCAAAGAGAGAGGGCGCACATTGCTAATTGTCGCTCCAGAAATACCAAACGTCGTTGTTTTACCCGGGGTTACACCGATCAAGTTGGTTCCAAACTGAGTGAACTCTGCTAACACAAAATGGTGGATACCTTCCCCGATGGACGTGAGTAGTACTACAGCAGATATACCTACGACAATACCAAGGGCAGTTAAACCCGAACGGAGTTTATAGGCAACTATGCTGCGCAATGATAACCGAACCAAATCGTCTGTTCTCATCGGCGACTAAGAGCTTGGACAGGATCAAGCCGACTGGCGCGAATAGCGGGAAGAATCCCAGAAATAATTCCAGTAAAAAGAGCGATAACAACGGCTGTTATTAATGCCCATAACGGAGCCGATATGGGGAAAACTGGGTAAAGTTGCCGTAATATCACGATTGCTCCTTGTCCAAGCAATAAACCCACAATTGCGCCACTTAGAGATAATAAAGCGGCTTCAATTAGAAATAGATGTTGTATTTGTAGCGGGGTCGCTCCAATGGCCTTGAGCAAACCAATTTCAGTGGTTCGTTGGGCGACGCTAACCAGCATAACATTCATGATGAGGATTCCGGCAACTGCCAGACTGATTCCAGCGATACCGGCTACGGTCAGGGTTAAAGCATTCAATATTGTGTCGAATGTTTTAACGACAGCATCCTGGGTGATGATGGTAACGTCATCTTCCCCTTCATGGCGTGCTTTGATGATAGACTGAATATCATCCACACCTCGCAACATGGATTCCCGGGTTACTGCTTCCGCGAGAACGCGGAACAGGGCCGGGGAATCAAAGAGTATTTGAGCGGAAGCGACCGGAATGATAACGATATCATCGAAATCAACGCCGATAGACTGTCCTTCCGAGGCCAGAATGCCGATAACCCGAAAGCGGCGATCACCAATTCGAAGCCATTGCCCTAAAGCTTGCTGACCACCGAAAAGCTCAGTACGGAGCTGCTGTCCGATAACACAAACCGGAGATGCTTTCTGTGGGTCGATAACGGGAAGAAAGCGCCCTTGGCTAACGTCCAGATGACGGACATCCTTTAGATCTGATGTTGACCCCAGAATATTGACTTCCCTTTCTAATCCACGCCAGGAAACAGGGGCTGAACCAACAGTGATGGGAGCGATACGACGGATATTTTGGCTACGTAGTAAGGCGACGGCGTCGTCCAAAGTCAAATCTCGGGGTGTTTCACCAAATATAGGGGGTGCACCCCCAACAGTTTCTGATCGTCCTGGCAATACAATAAGTAAATTACTACCCAGGGAAGCGAACTCTTCCATGATATAACGGCGAGCGCTATCCCCAAGAGCGGTTAACAAAATGACTGCGGCTACGCCAATTGCCATGGCAATAAGAATCAGGAAGGAGCGAAGGGGCTGAGCTCCCACTGATTTCACGGATTGGCGAAGAACATCGTCAGCTAACATTGTCTTTGACAACCTTGCCATCGACGATTTCAATTTTACGTTTGGCTCGCTGCCCCAATGCCGGATCATGAGTTACTACAACTAAGGTAACACCTTGATTGTTCAATGCCTCCAGAATGCCGATAATTTCCACACCAGATTGACGATCAAGATTTCCAGTGGGTTCATCGGCCAGTATTACACCGGGTTGCATAATCGTTGCCCGTCCTATAGCAACCCGTTGCCTCTGACCACCTGAAAGTTGTTCGGGACGGTGATCAGCGCGTTGCTCCAATCCATATGCATTGATTGATTCCTGTACTCGCTTTTTTCGCTGATCGGGCGGTATCCCAGCAAGTACTAATGGCATTTCAATATTTTCAGCTGCTGACAATCGGGGGATAAGATGAAAAAACTGAAAAACAAACCCTATATTTTCCCGCCGAACCCTAGCTAAGTCTTCATCTGAAAGCTCCGTAACATCGCGGTCGTTTAAGGTGTATTTTCCTGAAGTGGGTTTATCCAGTAACGATATGATATTGAGCAAAGTTGACTTACCAGATCCGGAAGGTCCCATGACAGAGACATATTCTCCATTCTGTATTTTAAGCTCGACACCATTAAGAGCGTGAACAGTTTGATCGCCTACTTGAAACTCCCTGTGAATGTTAGAGAGGTCAATCACACTGCGGACTATTCTTTACTTGTAGACTGGATAACAACATAAGCCCCGGCTTCAACCCCGTCCCGACCGATTGAAACGACAATACGATCGTCCTTTACTAAACCGGAAATCACCTCAGTAAAACCCCAATTTGAAAGTCCAGCCGTAAACTCCCGTTCAACAAGATGATCATCCTCCCCAACAATCAATACCCTGTTTCCTTCGAACACGGCCTCAGTAGGGATACGTAATACTTTTGATCGAGTTTCCAACATAACTTCAATATCCGCGCTATAGCCGGGTAATAATCCCTCTGTTTCTTCCTTTGCTGATATTTCCACCTCGACTTCAACTGTACGGGCCTGCTTCTCTTTCTCTTGCACGTACGGCGCAATACGGCGAACAAATCCGGAAAAAGATCGCTGGGGGAATGCATCTAAGTTGACTGCCGCCTTCATCCCGGTTTGAATTGCGGGTGCGTCTACCTCATCAATAGGCGCGGATACATAAAGACAACTGACATCAAGCAGATCGATAGCTGGCAACGTTGGGATACCGGGTGGAGAAGGCGTAACGTACTCGCCCAACTCGGCATTTATCTCCGCCACCACACCATCGAAAGGTGCATATAGAAGCGTGCGCTCCACAGCGGCCTGGGCGACTTTTATCTGTGCGTTGTTTACAAAAACAGCAGCTTTCGCAGCCTTGCACGAAGCTTCTTTAGCTTCTGCCTCAGTTAATGCAGTATCGACACTTTCTTCCGAAACAATCTGGTTAAATGCCCATAATCGTTCTAGCCTTTTTGCCTCACGCCGGGCTCCTTTCGCAAGTGCGCAGGCTTCTTTTGTACGAGCCAGAATGGTACTTTTCTGTGCCTGTTCAAGAGCAACTCTCGATTGTAGATCCTGATTCCAGACTTCTAGCAGAAGTTGATTTTTTTCTACCAGGCTACCTTCTTTAACCATCAGCTTAGCAATTTGGCCGCCTGCCTGGGGTGCCAGGTAGGCTCTTCGACACGCTTTTACTGTACCCACTCGGGTATTGGAAACAGTCGCTTTTACCAAGCCATAGCCGATAGTCTGAGCTTTGACAGTAATAGGTTCAGGTCTGGTCAGGTACCAGACCAAGGTACTCGAAACCAATAGGAGCACCCATACAACTACGGAGCGTTTACCAAATAGGGAGGACAAATAGACGAACCTTTATAGTTATGGGATTCCTTCCTTCGCTAGGATTTCTATTTTAGAACCTGTTCAAGATCTCGCTGAAGGGCGCATCACGGCGTTAAAAGTGGTCTCAAAATGCTCACATACGACCCGTATGCTGCGCTTTTTCGACCACTTTTGCCTTGTGCTGCATCCCTTTATCGAAATCTTGAACAGGTTCTAAATGATGGATAGTAGTAAGAGAAATTAAGTTTTAATTAATTAAGATAAGAGTACAAATCAGTAATGGAAAAAAAAATAGGAAAGAGTTCATCCGGCGTTACAGAACAGGGATTTACCCTACTTGAATTGTT
>JAZGGE010000279.1:0-8315 GCA_036480195.1 Methylococcales bacterium | reverse complement strand
CCGTGAGTCCATGACGGCGCAGAACACAAGCTCTTGTTCCCACAGCGGTTCAAAAAATACCCGCTTAACCAATGGGTGAAGCTAAGATTTTTTGATTCCACTGTGAAACCAATATCTTGCACTCTACATCCGCCATGGACTCTCGGATCCAGGGTATATACAACATTCAAAACCAATTCTTAACAAAATGTAATGTCCCGGTAATCTTTCGGTAATACGCTTTTTACTATAGTAGTCTGCAACGAAAGCGGTTGTTTTCCGTTTTCACACAATAACTCTATCAGGAGAACATAATGACTCAGTCAAATAACGAGTTGACTCATAGCAAACAGTTACAATTATCCGAAAATAGAAAAGTTAGGCGTTCCACTGCCGCGATGGTTGCGGCTATCATGGCTGGAACAGGTTCCGCTGCTTGGGCTCTTCTTGAGAAGCCATCGTCACCAAAATCTGGATATGTTGCTCCAGTGGGTACGGGAAGTTACGCTGAGCTTGTGGAACATGTTAAGCCCGCGGTCGTTAACATCTCAGTGATAGGGGAACGAATGGCGACAATACCGTCAACACCAGGATTTCCTTATCAAAAATATTTTGGGCAGGGTCGTGATCCAAATTCTCAGAACCAATCACATCAAAGGCCATCCCAGGAATTTCAGGCGGTCGGTTCCGGATTTATTGTTGATCCGGATGGCTATGTCGTAACAAACAGCCATGTAATCGGAAAGGGCGACCAAGTTACCGTAATTCTTAATAAAGGTAAGCGGTATCCCGCTAAGGTTGTGGGGAAGGACAGCAAACTGGATTTGGCTTTGCTCAAAATTGAGGTGGACGAAGCTTTACCTTATGTAGAATTTGGAGACTCTGATCGAGCACGTACAGGCGACAGAGTTTTAGCCATTGGCAACCCCTTCGGTTTAGGCGGAACCGTTACAACAGGTATTATTTCAGCTCGGGGGAGGGATATCCAATCCGGGCCTTACGATGATTATATCCAGGTCGATGCCCCAATAAATCAGGGGAACTCAGGTGGCCCGTTATTTAATATGAGTGGTCAGGTAGTCGGCATCAACACGGCGATATTCTCACCGAATGGGGGTAATGTCGGCATCGGGTTTTCTATACCTGCAAAACAGGCAGAACCGATTCTTAGACAGTTACGTGAACAAGGATATGTGGAGCGTAGCTGGCTAGGGGTTCAAATCCAGGGGTTAACTCCGGAACTAGCCGAAAGTCTTGGCCTCAAAAACGAAACTGGCGCGTTGGTGTCCAACGTCGTTGCAGACAGTCCCGCAGCGGAGGCAGGCGTCCAGGTGGGTGATGTAATCCTGTCATTTGATAGTACAGAAATTATAGAAACGAAGGATTTGACCAAAATTGTAGCAGGATCGGCCCGATCGACGAAAACCAAGTTGCAGGTATGGCGCAATGGGAAGGCACACCCGCTAAATGTGTCGTTGAAAAAAATGAAGAATTCCGGTGTTATCGCCTTGGACCAGGAGAAACCAGAAGTTGAGCGTGGTAAACTCGGGCTTGCGCTAGCATCTCTTACGCCGGAGGCTAGACAGCGGTATCGGTTGGCCAATGATGTGCGCGGTGTACTTATTGTCGATGTCAGGCCAGACAGTCCGGCGGGCCGGCAAGGCTTGCGACCGGGCGATGTGATTTCGCGGGTTGGTTTAAACGAAATTAATGATCCGGCGGACGTCGCAAAGGGTTTAAAAGAAGTGGAGGAAAACGAAAAGAATAGTATTCTTGTGATGATCAATCGTGGTGGTAATGAACGATTTATTGCTCTCGACTTGGTTTGACCAGGAGGTTCTTTCCACTGGGGATTACAACGCTTTGATAGAATGTAGGTTGCGTTAGGTTACTCATAGGTCGGGTTATTACTGCGCCCCGACGTCCTTTTCATAACAAAAACTAAACCATTTGTGCATATCCTTAATATTGAAGATGACGTGGAAACCGCTGCTTATATTCAAAAAGGCCTGACAGAAAGTGGTCATAAAGTAGATCACGCCAAGGATGGCAAGGAAGGGCTGTTTATGGCTCAAGAATTTAATTATGATGTTCTTATCGTTGACAGAATGCTGCCAGGCATGGAGGGTTTGTCGGTAATAAAAGAGTTACGTGCCGCCGGCGACAATACGCCAGCACTAATTTTGAGTGCATTAGGAGAAGTTGATGACCGTGTTACGGGTTTGCGATCCGGGGGTGATGATTATTTAGTAAAGCCTTTCGCCTTTCCAGAGTTGCTTGCCCGGCTAGAAGCATTAGTTCGTCGCACTGACGAAGATGCAGTCGATACAGTGCTCAAAATCGCTGGGTTGGAGATGAATCTTCTATCACGTACAGTCAAACGAGATAATCAGCCGCTAGACCTCCAACCACGGGAATTTCGTCTTTTGGAATACTTAATGCGCCATACTGGACAAGTGGTGACTCGAACCATGCTTCTTGAAAATGTATGGGATTATCATTTTGACCCACAAACCAACGTCATTGATGTTCACATCAGTCGATTGCGGGGGAAGATTGACAAGGGATTCGAACAACCACTTCTACACACAGTGCGGGGCGCAGGTTATTGCATTCGTAAACCTACCTAAACTATTAAAAAGCACAACTTTTAGGTTGGCGCTAAATTATGCTTTGCTATTCAGCGGTTCTGTTATTGTACTTCTTGGATATATCTATTGGTCAACCGCCCGCTATATGGTTCATCAAACTGATGCAACCATTGAGGCAGAGATAGACGGTCTTGCGGAAGGATACCGTAGTGGTGGATTGCCAAGATTGAGTCAGTTGATTCTGGAACGCGTATCCCGGAAACCGGCAGGCATGGGCGTCTATCTATTAACAGATCAACAACTGAAACCCCTGGCCGGAAATCTAGATGGCTGGCCAAGGGTACCGTTATCTCCAGATGGATGGCTTAACTTTTCTTTAGAAAATGGAAGTATGGACAAACCCCATAAGGCCCGTGGCAGATCATACCTGCTTCGTGGTGGCTTCTATCTTCTGGTGGGGAGGGATACCTTTGAATTGGATAAAACCCGTCAACTCATTGATCACACGCTGTCTTGGGGACTGCTCGTTACTGTTGGCCTAGCCTTGTTGGGTGGTGTGATGATGAGCAAAACTATGCTAAAACGTATAGATGTCATCAACCAGACTAGTCGAGAGATAATCTCTGGAGATCTTTCGCGTCGCATTCCTTCTATTGGCAGCGGGGACGAAATCGATGATCTGGTTGAAAACCTCAACCAAATGCTCAATCAAATTGAAGTACTCATGGACGATGTCAAACGGGTTTCCGATAACATTGCCCACGACTTGAGAACACCATTGGCTCGGTTGCGCAATCGGCTGGAGACATTGGCCAATAAAGCAGAAGTGAATTCTGTTGAGCACGAAAATGCGCGGCTAGCTCTAGAAGAGGCGGATTCATTGCTTGTCACCTTCAACGCTCTATTGCGTATTGCCCGCATAGAATCCGCCAACCAGTCCGAATATTTCGAGGTCATCGACTTGAAAACCCTGGTTCTTGATGTTGCCGAACTCTATGAACCCCTGATAGAAGAACGCGGACAACGTCTAGAACTCAAATTATCTGACAGCCCTACCGTCCACGGCGATCGGAACTTGCTGTTTCAGGCAATTGCTAATTTTCTCGATAATGCCTGTAAATATACTCCCCGGGAAGGATTAATTACCATTCTTCTGGAAGCCAGGAATGAAAGCGAAAAAATTATTGTTGCTGATAGTGGGCCAGGAATTCCAGAGTCTGAAAGGGAGAAAGTATTCCGCCGTTTTTATCGCATGGAAACCAGTCGGAGTACGCAGGGAAATGGCTTGGGTTTGAGTCTGGCGATGGCTATTGTTAAGCAACACCGGGGCAGTGTTGAGCTTCAAGATAACAATCCAGGATTACGCGTTGTTTTGTCGTTTAAAACACCTCCAGCACATTAACTTACTTTGGTCGGAGTGAGAGGATTCGAACCTCCGGCCCCTGCCTCCCGAAGCTTAGATACTTTACGTTTGTTTAACATATGATGTAAATATATACACCATATGTTAAACGTTATTGGCTATTTTGTATTTTTTATGGTGTATGAAGTTACATATGCATATCATGATGTAAATCTAAATTCGGACCTTTTCTGCCCGTTTAATTTTGGTAGGAATACGTGTCGAAGCGAACTTTAGCCGCTAGCTGAAAACGCTCTTCAACTTCGCTCCTTTCCAGTTTGCGGGTTTTGATAACGCAGCACAGATCTATCCGTTCAACTGAGTATCCATTTTCTACTAAAGTCAAGCCATCTTATCCTGTTTTTATTTTATGTATAGTCTCAACAAGATACAATTATTTCGATATAATACAATGACTTGAATAGCGATATGTCTAGATTCAATGACTTATCTCATAAGGCTTGGAAATAAGCGGGGAAAACGGGTATTTCAAACACTCTATAATATATAACTATATATTAGTTATAGTTATAGTTATATATTATTATTCATGTTAAAAGTAAGAGTTAAAACCCGGTTTCACCCCGTTTTTGGGCGGTTTTACCCCGATTTTACTGTTTTTAAAAAGAGTCACTCATCGCCACTATCTTTGCTGTCTTCTTGAGAAAGCTCCTTTAGCACTGCTACGGTGACTTTCTTGATTATTCGCTTCGTACGAAGCTCCTCAGTCGCCTTATCGCGTAATTTCTGCTCCCTTCGGTCAAGCTCAAGAATCCCTTTTGCTCGAGCTATTTCCGGATTTTCATCTCCGGGATTTGTTTCAAGCCCATCCACGTAATTTTTTAGGACGTCTTTGACGAATTCGGCGGTCGATACGCCTTTTCGGCCTGCAAGTTGCGTCAACGTCTCCTTTAGCCAGCTAGGCAGGACGAGTTGATATCGAATTTGTCTGCTCATTGTTTCGCATAGATTGTTGTTATGTAACATTAACGGTTAATCGTTAATGTTACATAATTAAATACTTAAAATAGACACCTTGATTTGAGAGTAATACACCTATCGATAATTTATTTTTTAGGAGTTAAACGGCCTTCACCCAACATGAATACTGTCAAGTATAGACTTACGCACAGGTTATCTACAGAGTTATTCATTAATAATCTCACTTTTTTAAATTCCAATTATTAATTGCTTGACATACTATTGAAGAACGCCACAAGGATAGTGAGGGTACTTCTACCAACCTTACATTTTAGGAGAAAGCGATGAAAAAACATAGAGAACTTAGAAAGCAGCCCTGGAAATCTATTAATCTAGGGTTGCCTGTGGCAATTCTTGAAGCAGTTACTGAATGCGCCCAGGAGCAGGACAGAGCACGGGCGTGGATGATTCGGGATATTCTTATGGATGGGCTTGCAGCGAGAGGCTATTGGCCTATAAGCGGGGCTGTAACGGAGAAAGTGAATGCCAAGCATTAATAAACCCGCAAAAGAAGCAAAGCGTGTTTTAAAGACATCGACTAGAGTTGTTGATCTGTTGCCGTATGGTCTCACACACATCGACTACACCGGGCTCGAACGCGTTGATGATGTCCGGGTAAAAGCCAGTGAGTTTATTGAACGAAATACTGGCGTACTTGATCCCGTCCAGTTCAAAAATATTCTGCGGTTCAGGAAAAAAAACGGATTGAGCGATTCGGGTGGCGCATTCGCTAGAAATGGGCGCTTATACATCAAACCGAAAGAATTCTGGAGATGGTTCGATTCCGGCGACGATCAAAAACAGTAGGTATTAAAAAACCGGCTCAGCGGTAATCTGGCCGGTTCTATAATTCGTGCAAAAAAATAAATCGCCTAAAACAATGAAAAACAAAAACACGCGGGCAAAAGCGAGATTTATCTTTCATGGACATTATAACGAACTTTAAGAGTACCAACAAAAATTCTTTTTGGTATACCAGCAAAAAACAGCTTTTAAATCCACCGGGAGTACTAGGGGATATTTCCGAATGGGTTAATAAAACCGCAGTCGCCCCGCAGCCAAAGCTCTCGAATAATGCGGCTTTAGTTGTCGTCGCCGCATTGATCGGGCAGTTGTACCAAACAGAACAAGGCTCCAGTCCAAATCTTTTTCTTGTTGATATCGCCAGGACGGGAGCAGGTAAAGAACATCCGCGACGGGCCGTAATGACCCTATTATTCGAGCTTGGACTTCCTGAGTTAATTTGCGGGGGGGAAATTTCATCGGGCCAGGCGATTATTGCAAACGTACAAGAATGTGCGGTAAAAATATATGTTATAGACGAATTTGGGCAATGCTTGCAGCGCTGGACGGCCCGAAACGCGAGCCCTCACCAACGACTGATTTACCAAACATTTTTACGCCTTCATTCCAGCAGCCAAACTACACTAGAGGGCTCTGTTTACGCAGATTCTTCAAAAAATCAAAGCAGTGTTTCTAGACCTTGCGTGAATATTTATGGCTCAACGACCGGAACCGAGCTCGCGCGCGCACTCTCTGCAGCGGACCTTGAAAACGGTTTCCTAAATAGATTGCTTCTTACCCAGGCCCCGCAAGAGATTCCAGAAAGAAAAAGACGTAAGGAAAACGCTTTGATACCAGGCATTCCGAAGGCTCTGACCGAATGGTATGAACGGCTTAGGCGCTCTATAACAGACTCCGGTGAGCCGACAACCGTAAAATGCGATGAAAATGCCCACGAACTCCTCCAGAATTTTCTAACCGACACAACAAGGATACAAAATGCGGAGTCTGAACACGGCTTGGAAAACTTGATAGTACGCGCTCCGGAACACTGTGAACGAATCGCACTGATTTGCGCTGCCTCTCGCAACGCATCCAATCCCAGCATCGATATTGAAGATGCCAGTTATGCCATCAATTTCGTAAAGGGTAGCGTGAAAACAATGCTTGAATTTTATAAGGAAAATGTTTTTGAGAGCAACCATCAAAGAAATATGCAAAGAATCTTTACCATTCTTAGCAAGACAAAAGAGTATAAAGAAAAAAAGCATGCTGATATTCGATCCAACGGATATATGCCAGAAGAGTTGTTGATTAAAAAGACAGGGCTTCTTAAGGACGTATTTCTTCGACATATAGACACCATGATTGCCAGTGGCCAGGTCAAAAAATATACGTACAAGCCGGATGGCCTGGAGAAATCAACCTACATTCTTACGGATAATATCGACGATGAAAAAGTCGATTTTTCTAACATGAGTGGCCCCGTAGCTTCTGCTGTAGTGCAGTTCCCATTGAAAAAACCAAAATAAATTGAGTCAAATAATGGACATACTCAATATGAATTTCAACAGACCAATAGAGACCTACCCTATAGCTGGTCTTTGGTTTTTAGATTTTGGTGAACCCAGATAAAGTTAATATCGAATGAGCGTATTAGCTGAAAAAACACATCCAGAATGGGCCGCGGCTGTTCGAGCGACCGAGTACTTGGTCGCATTGTCTAAAAACCTTCCACGGCAGCTTTACCCTTGTGAGTTTACCCGATGGATATGGTTGTTCGGTAAGCCTGCAATTTTAGTCCCAGAACCAAGTAAAAGCACCCTTTCTATAGATAGAGCATCGTTTATCGATGCCGCGTACTTAATGGCTCAAGCGGATGGGCTTGCAATTCGAATAACTCTCCCGCAAACGATCTGTATCAAATTTTTGGACTGTGTTCGTAATAGTAAACCGAACCTCGAAACAAGAAACCTTCTGAATTTGTTTGCGGGAAATTATATCGAATTTACGTCAGACAGAACGGGAGTACAGCTTTTTTGCAAGGGCATTTTTCCAAATATTTTTTCTGATGAAAAGTGCCTGATTTCCCTGGTCAGACCCGATAGTGACCGCTATATATGCCTGACTGGCGATGTATATCAGAAAAGCATTGATCGTCACTTGTGGTACGCGCAAGGAGCGATAAATGAGCTGTTGAAAAGGATTCGCAGCGAGAAGACATCAATCAAACTCGGTGCCTCTCCAATGAGTCAATCCACTGTGAGTGACCCATGCGTCATTCTAAAAGCACTAAAAAGCAAAAACAAGACAAAATTTAAAAGACTATGGAACGGTGATCACTCAGGCTACACGTCCGTTGTCGAGGCGGACTTGGCCTTGATCGGAATTTTAAAATATTGGACGGACGGTGATCGAGTGCAGACAGATCGCTTGTACCGAATGTCTGGCATGTACCGCGATAGCTGGGATAACAGAATGGTAAAAGACATTTCGTACGGCCAAGCAACACTTAATTACGTTTTTTCAACATGAACGAAAAAGAGAAACTCCAGAAACAGCTCGAAAAGTTTGAAAGA
>JAZGGE010000278.1:0-15274 GCA_036480195.1 Methylococcales bacterium | reverse complement strand
TTACGGATCCAGGTTTTATTTAGCTCGCATTTCTAAGTAATCAATACTAGAATATGTTCTAGTGCTGTTGAATAGTAATAAAAAATAATGAGGGTGGAGTGGAAGAACTCAATACTAAAGTTTGTATTTTACAGAGTCATCTTTATGATTTAGTAGATTGCGTTCGGGAAAACGAAAGGAAAAAGAAGCAGTTTGAGGCTTTGGAATCCCATTTTCTGACATTAAACAGCCTCCATGAATTGGTTGAATGCCTTCTTGACGATACCAAAAAGGTATTCGGTCTGGATGCGGTTACTTTTACTTTGGTGGACGAAAAACAGGAATTGGTACAGTTCCTAACAGAAGATGGGTTATACCTGCCGAATGAGCCCTGCCTCCTTTTAATAGAAAATGTTGAGCCGTTAAATCATCTGTTCGGTAAAGCGATCCGCCCCTTTCTTGGCAAATACCGAGATGAGGACTGTTCAGATTTCTTTCCAGAGATGGCACAAAAACCGGCGAGCGTTGCCATTATGCCTTTATTTCGGCGTGGTAACTATTTAGGAAGTTTAAATTTGGGAAGTATGGAGTCTGGACGCTTTAGTGCCGAAATGGCAACGGATTACCTGGAGAGACTCAGTTTCGTTGTCAGTTTGTGTCTTGAGAATACGCTTAATTTCGAGTTTCTACGGCGGACCAGCTTTATCGATGCACTGACAGGCGTGAATAATCGACGATTTTTTGATCAGCGAATTGGCGAAGAAATAGACAGAGCCCAGAGAACCAGTGAACCACTTTCCTGCTTGTTTCTGGATATTGATTATTTTAAAGGGATCAATGATACCTACGGGCATCAAATGGGCGATCAGGTTTTGGCGGAAATTGCTGAGGTGATTCGTAGCCAGTTGCGTAGCAATGATGTGCTTGCTCGCTATGGTGGAGAAGAGTTTATCGCCCTGCTGAGCAATGCGTCGGAGAAAAAAGCTCTTGAAGTTGCCGAGCGAATTCGTAAAAAAGTTGCGGAACGAACCTTGGAATCCAAAAATGAAAGAACGATTATCGTAAATATCTCCATTGGTGTCGCGACTTTTACTCCTGGTTCGAAAGGGCAAGGACTTAAAATAAATGCTCGAGAGCTGGTTAGTATGGCTGATCAGGCGCTTTACGAAGCGAAGAATAATGGCAGAAATTGTGTGGTCAGTGGCGGCATTTTGCCAGTTAGTTCCGCAATGGAGAATGTTAGACAAGCCTGATTCTATTGATGCCATTAGAAGTCATAAAAAGTATCCACGTTTTCTGTGCAGTTGCCAGCATTTCAGGATTTATAGCCCGATATTTCATGCGGGAAGTGGGCATTGCATATCTAAAGAGAAAATGGATTATTATCGTCCCTCATGTTATAGATACAGTTTTGTTGATTACCGGAATATGGCAAGCAGTTCGACTTAACCTAAGTCCCACTGTGGTGCCATGGTTAATGGCGAAGATTATTGCACTATTTCTTTATGTGGCCATCGGTATCTACACCTTTCGGCTGGCTAAGAATAATAATCAAAGGACAATTGGATTTGTATTGGCGATCTTTAGTTTTTTCTATATTGCTGTTGTTGCCATATTTAAAACTCCACTACCTGTTTAACTGATTTTCGGCTTTAAACGGAAAACCAGCTTGGATAGCCTCCCAAGTAATAGCTTCGTCCTTCTCATATTGTTCAGCTATGGAATCTGATTTTCAACCTGACTCTTTGTACGTTAATCCCATTGAACAACCATCTTCATTCAAGTTTGATGATGCAGTGGCCCGTGTTTTTCCCGATATGATTCAACGATCAGTTCCGGGTTATGGTGCGATAATTTCCGCTATCGGGTTGCTGGGAAAAAAATATGCTCAACCGGACAGTAACTGTTACGATCTTGGTTGTTCCCTAGGCGCTGTGGCACTATCGCTTAGCCAAAATATAACTGCATCGCGTTGTCGGATTGTCGCCGTGGACAGTTCATCTGAGATGATCGATCGAAGCCGCCAAATTATTGGGATGGATCGATCGACTGTGCCGGTGGAATTGATGTGTGCAGATATTCGTGAGATTGATATAAAAAGGGCATCCATTGTGGTGTTAAATTTTACCTTGCAGTTCATTCCCATCGTTGACAGACTAAAATTTTTATCAAAAATTTATAGCGGATTGCTACCTGGCGGAGTATTGATCGTATCAGAAAAACTGCAATTGGCTGATACCCAGCAGCAATCGCTTTTCAGCGAAATGCACCATGCTTTTAAAAGCGCACAGGGCTACAGTGATCTGGAAATAAGCCAGAAGCGGACCGCATTGGAAAATGTACTTATTCCGGAAACACTGCCTGTTCACGAAGAGCGTTTGAAACGAGCGGGTTTCACCAGTTGCGGTGTATGGTTCCAATATTTTAATTTTGCTTCAATGATTGCACTCAAATGATTTCTTATGAGCCTTTTTTTGAGGCGTTGGCCGGGTCTGCCCTGGAAGCATGGGCGGAGAGCCTGCCAAGACAAATCAGCAATGCCCTGAGCGCATCAAATCATGGAGATTTGCCTGATTGGTTAGCGACTTTGGAGCAGCTGCCCGACTTGGCACCATCGGTTATTAACTTCACTATCGATTGTATTCGCATCGGCGATGTTAAAGATGGTGCCGAACGTAGTCTGAAAGAATTAGAACAGCTGCTTCGTCGGTTACATCCCTGGCGGAAAGGCCCTTACAGTCTTTTCGGGATCGATATTGTCCCGGAATGGCGTTCGGACTGGAAGTGGCGACGATTAGCGGATCATATCCAACCTCTCCACGGCAGGACGATTCTGGATGTTGGTTGTGGCAATGGTTACCATTGCTGGCGCATGCTTGGGGCTGGCGCAAGACTGGTGATTGGTATAGATCCAACACTGTTGAGCGTCGTTCAATTTCACGCGATTCATCATTTTACCCGCAATTCACCAGTATTCGTTCTTCCTCTGGGCATCGAGGATGTTCCTAAAAAAATGCAGGCATTTGATACCGTTTTTTCCATGGGAGTTCTCTATCATCGTCGTTCTCCACTGGATCATCTCATCGAACTTCGTGACAGTCTGCGCCACAAAGGTGAGTTGGTTTTGGAAACTCTGGTAATAGAAGGTGCACCAGGACAGGCGTTATTACCCGAAAATCGGTATGCCCAAATGCGGAATGTTTGGTTTATTCCCAGTTGTGATACTTTAGCGATCTGGCTGAAGCGCTGTGGTTTTCGGAATATCCGACTTGTTGATGTGACCAAAACAACCATCGAGGAGCAACGTGCTACGGAGTGGATGCAATTCAATTCGTTGGTTGATTTTCTCGATCCGGAGAATAGGGATTTTACAATAGAAGGTCATCCCGCACCCAAACGAGCGATATTCATTGCGGAAGCACCGTAATTATAAAAAAAACAGCTGAAGACCAACGAATGTATCATACAAACTGAGGAATACACCTGTGTGATCTATCCCAGGACAAAATACAGTCTTATCAACAAACCGACAAAAAAGTTATAACTTATTGATTCGCCCTGAGATCAGGTTGTCTACAGTTAACAACGTTTTATTCACAACCTTTTCCCAAGAAGTCAACTGGGCAGTGAGAAACTCATTGAGTTTATTAGGAAAATATTGCAAGCAATTGATAAATAGATAAATAATATATTGATTGTTTTTTAGGCAGTTTAAAAAATTACTGTATTTCTTAAGGGGTTGGGAGTCATTCTACCAATTTATCCCCAGAGTTATCCACAGAAATTGTGGAAAAGTATTGAACGTCTGGAAACCTGGACCCAAAATTAGTGAACCAAGTAGAATAGGCATTGCCCACCCAACATATTCCTAACCGCGAGGGTGTAGTAATGCTAATCTGCGCGCCATGCACCATATACCAGCATAATGCCTACCCCACCCATAATCCAACTGAGGTAGGGCGCATTATAAATCATCGTCGGAGCGTATCCATCCAGGGCAAAGATGATAGACGCACTGATAATAAAGGCACTACCGGAAATTACAGCAATAATACGGCGGTGGTTGATTTGTAACTGGTTTTCAATCCGCCGAAGATCCTCCGATTGGTACGGAGTAGACAGCTTTCCGTTTGCTGCATTAGCCAATGCACGGTAAGCGAGATCCGGCATTTCTGGGAGTTTTTCAGAAATATCCGGTAACTGTTCACGTATTCTATCGAAAGTGGCTTTTATTCCGACTCGCTCTTTGTACCACTTTTCAAGGAAAGGTTTGGCGGTATCCCATAGGTTGAGTTGAGGATAAAGCTCCATCCCAAGCCCTTCAATATTCAATAGTGTTTTTTGAAACAAAACCAGTTGTGGTTGAATTTGTCCATCAAATCGCCTCGCCGCTTGAAAAAGCTTAAGCAACAGATTGCCAAAAGAGATTTCACCGATGGGTTTTTCAAAAATGGGTTCGCAGACAGTTCGGATGACTGATTCTACTTCTTCCACCCTCGCATCTTTAGCGACCCAGCCCGATTCGATATGGAGCTCGGCAACTCGTCTGTAGTTTCTATTGAAAAATGCAATAAAATTTTCCGCCAAGTAGTGTTGGTCAAGGGTTGTTAATGAGCCGACAATGCCGAAATCAACAGCGATATACTTGGCTTCTGGGGTGACGAAAATATTACCGGGGTGCATATCGGCATGGAAGAAGTTATCCCGGAAAACCTGGGTGAAAAAAATTTCCACACCCCGGTGCGCCATGACTTTAAGATCAACATTTTGCTTTTTTAATTGTTCGATATCACCGACCGGGATGCCATAGATGCGTTCCATGACCAAAATTTTTTCCCGAGTCCACTCCCAGTATATTTTGGGAATGTATATCATTTCGGAGTTTTCAAAGTTGCGCCGAAGTTCGGCAGCATTGCCCGCCTCCCGAGAAAGATCGAGTTCATCGAGTATGGTTCGTTCGAATTCAGCGACAATCTCAACGGGACGTAGCCGTTGCGCATCACCCCAAAAACGCTGGGTGAGACTGGCAAGTGCGTATAAAAGAGCGACATCGGAACGGATCCGTTTTTCTACGTCGGGACGCAAAACCTTGACGACAACTTCTTCTCCGGTCGTTAAGATGGCGGGATGTACTTGTGCAACGGATGCTGAAGCAAGGGGTGCTTCATCGAATTTGGCAAAGGCTTTGGATACCGATTGACCGAGCTGTTGTTCAATGATGGCGCGGGCTTCGGCTCCGGGGAACGAAGGAACCTTGTCTTGAAGTTTTACCAGTTCCTCAGCAATATCATCCGGCAACAAATCCCGGCGGGTTGACAGGGCTTGTCCGAACTTAACGAATATGGGCCCAAGGTCTTCCAGGGCACACCTTATTCGAACGCCTCTCGGCCCATGGTCTTTCTTCCACCAAAAGTTAGGTGACAAGATCGCTGTAAACCGGAGCGGTCGGAATAAGTGGGTTTTTAGAACAATCTCATCGAGGCCGTGGTTAACGAGTACCCAGTTGATATGAATCATTCGGCCAATCAATCTGGGATGAATCACGAACTGAGATTCTCCTGTAAGCGGTTCATCCTGGCTTGAAGCCGGTCATAATCTTCCCGGAGGGTATCGACGTTATCGAAAAAATGATCTGCTTCAATGGCGGTCGGTGCTATCCGAGATTCTTCCTGGATGAATTCTGAGAGGTTTAATGAAAAGGTATTCAGAGATTCAAATCCCCATTTTTGTCCAGCCCGGAAAATATTACCCACTTTATGAGCCGCGATATCACCGGTGATTCTCGATAGTTGTTCTTCCCAATCAATATCCAGTTGTTTGAAAAGGGTTTGAAATTTTCGACCAGTTTCCATGTCTCCATTGATGGTTAAATCTCCACTAAACAGTGAGCGCATCGGTGATTCACTCACCAACATTTGCACAAAGGCCGTTGGCGAGCCGGAGATTATTGTATCGGGAGAGTCTGTATACCCCTCAAGAATTTGGACTCCGATATTAGTAATACATAACGTAATACGCCACTGGGGTGGATTGATGTTGATTTCGATGGTCTTTCCCGCAAGTGGGGCGAGAAACGCTGCGGAGTCTGGATCGAGTGTTATGAGTTGATTTAGAGCACGTTCCACGGCATCGGAGGAGAGCAGACGTAGGAGCATTGTGAGTATAAGGTTAGCGGTTATAGTTTATAACCACGGTGGACGGCAACTATCCCATGGTTTAGATTGAAGAAATTACAGCGTTCAAGCCCTGCGGTTTCCATCATGCTTTTTAGGGTTTCCTGGTCTGGGTGCATGCGGATGGATTCAGCGAGGTAACGGTAGCTGTCAGAATCGTCAGCAATGATCTTGCCGATTTTTGGCAGCACATTAAACGAATAAAAATCGTAGGCCTTGTTGAGTAGTTTGCCCTGTGGTTTGGAAAATTCAAGAATGATAACCCGGCCACCGGGTTTTAATACCCGATACATGGAGCGTAATGCGGCATCTTTATCGGTGACGTTACGAAGGCCAAAGCTAATGCAAGCACAATCAAAGTAATTATCTTGGAAAGGAATATTCTCTGCGTTAATCTCGGCATATCGGATATTGCCGGTGATTCCCTGATCAATTAACCGATCGCGACCTGCTCGCAACATGGATTCGTTAATATCCGTTAAAATAACTTCGCCCGCATTTCCTACCCGCTGCGCGAATAATGTTGTCAGATCACCAGTGCCTCCGGCCAAATCCAGAACCTTTTCGCCATAGCGTACATTACTGAGAGATACCGCAATTCGTTTCCAAAGCCGATGAACCCCTAAGGACATGAGGTCATTCATAATATCGTATTTACCCGAAACGGAATCGAAAACATCTCGTACCTTATGGGCTTTTTCACCGAGGGGTACTTGCTGGAAGCCAAAGTGAGTGGTTTTATCGTTCATGAAAGTTGTTCTGCAAAAAAATGGGGTGCTGAATTTACTCTGTTCGGCGATGACCAGCTGATTCTAAATTGTCCAAATATGCCTGCCAGAGTTCTTCGTGATGAGTGCCTAAATTGAGTAAGGTTTCCCAGGTAAAAATACCGGTATCATGGCCATCGCTAAAGATCGGTTTAATTCCATAGTGACCTACTGACTGAATGTCGAGAATACTGACATCTTCTTTTCCGATTTGTAGTATCTCCTGCCCAGGGCCATGCCCTCTGACTTCCGCCGACGGGGAATAAACTCGAAGATACTCACAGGGCAATTCAAAATGCGAACCATCGTCGAATATAATCTCCAGAATTCGTGATTTTTGGTGCAATTTGATATCGGTTGGCGTCGGTGTTCCCATAATCTAGAAACTGAATTCAAAGAATGTAGCGACTTAAGTCTTCATCCCCTGCCAAGTCGCCAAGGTTGGTGTTCACATAAGAGGCATCGATTGTGATAGTTTTTTCCGGGTTATCGGGGCCTGCAAAAGAGATGGTTTCCAACAAGCGTTCCAATACAGTATGCAGGCGTCGTGCACCGATATTTTCGGTGTTTTCATTTACCTGCCAACTAATTTCGGCAATTTGAGCTATGCCATCATCACTGAATTGTAAACTAACGCCTTCAGTTGCCATGAGTGCCTGATATTGTTCTGTTAGTGAGGCATCAGGTTCAGTTAGGATTCGAATAAAGTCCTTGGCCACCAGTGCATCTAACTCCACCCGAATAGGAAAGCGGCCCTGTAGCTCAGGAATAAGGTCAGAAGGTTTGGTCATATGAAACGCGCCGGAGGCGATAAACAATATGTGGTCGGTTTTAACCATCCCGTACTTAGTGCTTACAGTGCATCCCTCGACTAGCGGCAACAAATCTCTCTGCACACCTTCCCGGGAAACATCGCCACCACCGCTATAATCGGCACGTTTACAGACTTTATCGATTTCATCGAGGAAGACAATGCCATTCTGTTCAACGGATTCCACAGCCCGCAATTTAATATCGTCGTCATTCACCATTTTTGCGGCTTCTTCATCCGCCAAGACTTTGAAGGCATCTTTTATTCTTAGCTTTCGGGTTCGGGTTCGACCCGAGGACAGGTTTTGAAACATGCCCTGAAGTTGGTTAGTCATATCTTCCATTCCCGGTGGTGCCATGATTTCCACGCCAACAGGGGCTGCGCTGACATCAATGTTGATTTCCTTGTCGTCCAAATCGCCCTCCCGAAGTTTCTTGCGAAATTTCTGTCGGGTCGTATTTGCTTCTTCCTTAGGAGTTTCCAAGCCTTCTGCCTGGGGCAGGAGAATATCCAGAATCGTTTCTTCAGCGGCATCTAACGCTCGGTCACGTACTTTCGCCATCTCTACTTCTCGGGTCAGCTTGATTGCTGCATCGATAAGGTCGCGGATAATGGATTCCACATCTCGACCTACATAGCCAACTTCAGTGAATTTGGTTGCTTCTATTTTTATAAATGGTGCATTAGCAAGGCGAGCCAGACGTCGGGCAATCTCAGTTTTACCCACCCCGGTTGGGCCAATCATGAGAATATTTTTCGGGGTTATCTCGTCTCGTAGGCTTTCGTCTACCTGAGTACGTCTCCACCGGTTTCTCAGGGCAATAGCGACTGATCGTTTGGCTGAATCCTGGCCAATGATATGCTTGTCCAGTTCATGGACGATTTCTTTCGGAGTCATTTGGGTCATGGTGAATTACTTATCTTTCTCGGAAGCCAATTCTTCGATGCGCAGATTGTGGTTGGTATAGATACAAATATCGCCCGCTATGGTGAGGGATTTTTCGACAATTTCACGCGCACTTAACTCGGTGTTTTCCAGTAATGCCCTGGCAGCAGATTGTGCGAACGGACCACCAGAGCCAATAGCCATGAGATCCTGTTCTGGCTCAATAACATCCCCAGTTCCAGAAATAATCAGTGAAACATTGGCATCCGCTATCGCAAGAAGCGCTTCCAGTCGCCTAAGGGCGCGATCAGTACGCCAGTCTTTAGCCATTTCTACGGCAGCGCGGGTTAGTTGGCCACGATGTTTTTCCAGCTTGCCTTCGAAATGTTCAAACAAGGTAAAAGCATCTGCGGTGGCACCGGCGAATCCCGCGATGACCTGGTCATGGTAGAGCCTCCGCACCTTACGGGCATTGCCTTTCATTACCGTATTACCCAGGGTGACCTGACCGTCACCACCTATAACGACTTGATTGCCGCGGCGAACCGAAACAATCGTCGTACCTCGAAATGATTCCACTTTGCTGCCCATTATTGAAAACCACTAATTTTACAGTATTTCTTAAGCTTTATGGACATAATTTGCAAGCGAACTAGTTCACATTTTTTGTATGTAATTTTAATGGAGATTAACCCCATAAAGAAGTGTAGACTTGCTTTCGATTTGAAAGAGAAGAAAATATTTTTTTAGTTTAACAGAGCCAAAATAATTAAATTTTATCCATTGAGTATCTGAAAGTCAGGGGTATTTCCACGATAAAATTTAGTTTGTATTCATCTCGCATACATTGGCGTCCTAGTGTGACAGCTGTAGCTATATATTTTCAGTTTATGGTATGATGTAGAGTCGTATGATGATTTCACAGTGAAAGGTGCTTGGTTTACGAGTATTTAGTTCATTTTGTATTCATCTTCGAATGGTAAATTACCTTTGCGGTACGGCATTCGGTCAGCGTTCCGTATTTGGTTTACTTATGATTGAGTCCCAGGCAAGTGACGTCTGGATATACAATCTTTACGGAAGGAGAGGTCATGAAGAAAGTTTTAGTTTTTATTGTATTATTAGTGGGAGTAGTTAGCGGGTCGGTACAAGCGATGGTGGGTATTCCCCCGGCAGCGTTAGCTCCGTTGTTGAATTCCAGTGCTGAATTGACGTTCGAAGCGATTAATCACCTCGTCGTCAACGATAGGGATCCGAACGATAATCCGGTAGGGCCTTACCCTGGCGATACTTTCGCACTGTCGGGACTTGGAATAATTGCTGGGTTGCCCGATCCACAGGTTGAAATTACATATGATTACACCATTGGTGGCGCATTTACAGGCCCTGGTTCAGTACAAAGCTCACTGGCTTTTACTCACGGTATTCCTTTACCTGGTGTGAGTAACCGGATGAATCTCTATGTGGATATTCTTGATGGAAATTCGGGGACTACTGCGAATGCAGACGATGCGAATTCCTATGTGGATGGTTTGATGATAGCTACGTTTGAGGTTTTATCATTGCCAGGTGATCAGGGAGAACTAACTCAGCTTGGGGGAACAGACCAGATCACGTTTATGTTAGTCGATGATATAACCGGAGTGTTTACACGTGAATATGGTCTTACTGAGCATCGTGAACTTGTTCTCGCAATTGAATCAGTTATCCATTCAGTGGACATGACTGATCTACAGAATCCACAACCTTATGATTTTGGTGCCTTTGCGTGTGGAAAAAATCCATTTGATTCCTGCGGAATAGAAGTCGGGGTCGGTGAAGTTGCTATTACCCATATGCCTGTACCTGGCGCATTAGGTATGGCTATGGTGGGTTTTGGCGTTATGGGTTGGATGGGAAAGGGCAAGGGTTCGAAGAAATAACAGTTCTGATTTTACTGTAAATATTACCTGGATCCGTGAGTCCAAGGTGGATACAGAGCGCAAGACATTGGTTTCACAGTGGAATCAAAAAATATTAGCTTCACCCATCGGTTAAGTGGGCATTTTTGAACTGCTGTGGAAACAAGAGCTTGTGCTATGTACCGCCATGGACTCACGGATCCAGGTATTAGTAAGATTTTCTAAAATAAGTTTTCTGCGTGTCTGTCACTTTGAGGGTTGTTTTTCCTCTTGTACCAGGCTGACAATTTGCCAGCCTGGTTTCGGTTTTATTTCTTTTTCGGCGGAAACTACGTTTAGCTGGTCGTTAGCATCGAGCATAAATAGTGGAATAGCCCGCTTCCCATATTGTTGCAGGAATGCATCAAAATCAAAATCCTCGCTGAGCCGGGTGACTTTAATTTCACCACCTTGAGCGAAGGAACTGGCCAGCTTGCTATAGGTCGCATTTTCTGAGAAAAGCGTGTACCCCCGGTGCTTGGTCGATATTTTTCTCTTTTCGGCTTTTTCATTGGTAGCCACGCTATAAACTTTATTCCGGCTAAATTCAGCGCTATAACGAACACATGCCAATGCGTTCAATTCGGGCTGTGGTGAAAGAGCCACCAATTGCCCGAGGCCGACCAAATCAAGATAATGGTCAGCGTGTTCAGATAACGGGTTTCCAAAGTAGGTGGCGAGGCCTTCCATGCGTGCGGTTTTGATATTATCCCAGTTGGAATCTGTTAGGACAGTTTTAAAACCGAGTCGATTCAGACTGACTGCGATACTGCGGGCGAATGAGTTGGCACCCACTATTAGAAGACCGTTGGCGTCAGGTTCGGCAACACCGAGCCACTCTGCTATCCAACGGGCTGTGGTGCTTTGCAACGCAACCGTCCCTATGATGACAGTGAAAGTCAGCGGGACAATCAATGGTGCCTGTTCAAGTCCAATATCCTCCAGGCGCAGAGCAAAAAGTGCAGAGACTGCAGCAGCGACAATGCCTCGGGGAGCAATCCAGGCAATCAGGGCTTTTTCCTGCCAACGTAATGATGAGCCATGGGTTGCAATCAAGACCTTTATCGGGCGAGCGATAAACTGGATTGCCGCCAAGACACCTAGAGCAGACCAGCCCAACACGGCAAGCTGGCTGAATTCGATTTGTGCCGCAAGAATAATAAACAATCCCGATATCAACAGTACCGAAAGATGCTCCTTGAAATGCATGATATCTTCAATGTGGATCTCTTTGGTGTTGGCCAGCCATAAACCCATCACCGTTACAGCTAGAAGGCCGGATTCTTCTGACATATGGTTGGAAAGTGTAAAGGCAGCTAGTACCAATGAGAGAGTAGCTAAGTTATGAAGGTATTCAGGGAGCAAATAATGGCGCAAAATAAGTCCTAGAAAATAGCCGGTAACAGCGCCAATGGCAATTCCGGTAAAGAGTATATCTCCGAAAGTAATTGCGATATGTTGCCATGCTTCACCGGATGAACTTGAAACAATAAATTCGAAGACCAGTACGGCGAGAAGTGCGCCGATCGGGTCGATGACAATTCCTTCCCAGCGAAGGATATTTGATATAGTGTTATTTGGCCTGACTGTACGCAGCATGGGCACAATGACTGTCGGGCCGGTGACAACGACCAACGCTCCGAACAAGAAGCTGAGTTCCCAACTAAAGTTGACCAGAAAATGAGTTGCTACGGCAGTGATTATCCAGGTGGAAATTAACCCGGTGGTAATGAGTTTGCGGACAATATTTTCCAGGCCACGAATTTCTTTAAGCTTGAGGGTGAGACTCCCTTCAAATAGAATGATAGCGACGGAAAGGGAAACAAAAGGTTGTAGCAATTCTCCAAATAGCATATCGGGGTTGAGCCAACCCGTTGCTGGGCCGACAAGGATTCCTGCCAAAAGCAAGAACAGAATCGCGGGCAACTTAAGCCGCCATGCAACCCATTGACAGGTCATGGCAAGCACACCGATAGCGGTTAAGGAGATCAAGTTAGCTTCGTTCATTTCTGGGTTATTCAGTTCTTTGTACAGGATATTCAGGGAGCAGAGTATGGTATATACTCCCCACGAATGGAACTTTGGCAGCTTGCATCCACAATGATGTCACGGGTTGCAAAAAATATATTTCAATTTGTAACGATAAAATTAAGGTAAAACATGATTATAACCAACATTGAAATTATTCCGGGTAAAAAAGTCACCCAGCACCTCGGTATGGTGCAAGGTAATACGGTCAGAGCCAAACATGCAGGTCGAGATTTTATGGCGGGATTAAAGAACATATTTGGCGGGGAACTCAAAGGCTATACGGAACTTTTACAAGAAGCCCGGGATGAAGCCGTCGGGCGTATGGTAGCGCAAGCAGAAGCGATTGGCGCGAATGCAGTTTTAAATGTGCGTTTTTCAACGTCATCCGTTACTGCCGGTGCAGCGGAATTGTTCGCCTACGGCACCGCTGTTGTTCTTGAGTAGGGGGTAAAAGCATGATAGATCTGGCTATTGTATTAGTGCTGGTTATCATTGGGTACATCTTTGGGCAGCGCGCTGAGCGCCGTCACTTTGAGTCCATTATTGACCGGGAGGAGCAGTATAAGTCGTTGCTTTGTTTTAGTGAGCGTTTTCCACCCACTCAATCGCCACCCCCTGATGTTGCTCTGGTGGCGGGGAATGTTGTTATTTCTATTGACTATTTTAAGCGTATCGTGGCAGGACTGCGGATGTTATTTGGTGGGCGGGTAACCGCATATGAGTCATTGCTGGAGAGGGCGAGAAGAGAGGCGTTGCTAAGAATGAAGGAAGATGCGATGGAAAAAGGCGCACATTCCGTATTTAATGTAAAACTCGAAACCGCTTCAATTACCAAAGGACGAGGACGGCAGGTAGGCGCTGTGGAAGTGTATGCCTATGGAACCGCCCTTATCGAAAAAACTGGATCATGAACTACCAAAATCGAAAAATACCTGAAGGCATCAATGTTTCATCAGAACATCCACTGAAGGAATTTGCGATATTGGCCTTGATAGCGGTGGCTCTGGTTGTTTTGGTCGTAGTCATCTTGTCTGCTTTGGCTGAACATTTCGTAAAGTATATACCCTTCAAAGCAGAACAGGCGATTGCTGCGACGATGGCAAAACAGCTGGATGATGGTGAAGCGAAAAGCCCGGAACAACAGGAAATTCAGGATTATCTTCAAGGACTGGCAAATACATTGGCTGTGAATCAGAGGCTTCCCAAAGGGATGACTATTACCGTGCATTACATTGATGAAAGTGTAGTCAATGCCTTTGCTACAGCTGGTGGTCATATTGTGATGTACAAGGGCTTGCTTCAGGAAATGCCCCACGAAAATGCTTTAAGTATGGTGATGGCCCATGAAATCGCCCATGTCAAACACCGTGATCCACTGGTATCTCTAGGTCGTGGCCTGACAGTTTTATTGGCGATGGCGAGCGTCGCCGGGGTGAGTGACAGTAGCCTTTTTGAGCGTTTTCTGGGACAGGCTGGCTTGTTGACAACGCTCAGTTTTAGTCGTCAACAAGAGAAAGCTGCTGATCTTGAAGCCTATTCAACATTGCGGGAGTATTATGGGCATCTCCAGGGAGCGGAAGCCCTGTTTGAAGTTCTAAAAAGTCAAGAAGGCAGCACCAAAACCCCTGCATTTTTCACCACTCACCCGCTTACCAGTGATCGAATCGAAACAACCAAAGCATTTGCCGCTTCGATTCACCCCCTAGAAAAGGTAGAGTTGAAAAAATTACCTGATTTTATAGAACGGTTAAAGTAATTTACAGGTTAACGGCTGATGAAAACCACGGAGGGTGCAAATCGCGGCGTATTTGCACCATAAGAAACTTCATACAACGCTAAGCTTGCAATCTCCTAAATGGCATCGATAGCACCTCAATAAACCCAACTTTGGCGGGCAATCTATAGGGCTTGATGCCAATTTCCATACCCAACTGACCGAGACGTGGCTGATCACGGTAAGTCCTGCATAACCTGTCCCATATAGGGAGAGAAAATCCATAATTGCTGTCGGTTTCATCCGGCATTGAGGAATGATGAATACGATGCATGTCCGGTGTTACGATGAACCGCCGTATTATTTTATCCACTCCGTTAGGGATATAAACATTGCCATGATTAAAAAGAGCTGATGCATTCAAAATAACCTCAAACGCAATCACAGTAACTGGATCAGCCCCGATCAGTACAATGCAGATAACCTTGTAGATCAGTGAAAAGAATATCTCCAGGGGATGAAAACGAATCGCCGTACTGGCATCGAAATCAAGGTCGGTATGATGAACTTGATGTAATCGCCACAGGAGAGGAATCTTATGTACCGCAACATGCTGTGCGTAGATCGCAAAATCCAGTAGTAGAAAACTTCCAACCATGGCCAGCCAGTGCGGGCGCGCAAGCCAATTAAATACACCCACGTTTTGCTCAATAGCATAACAGGCAGTAGTGTAGGCAATCCCGCCAATCGTAATGCGAACCAACAGAGTATTGAGAAAAGACAACCCCAGATTTACAGACCAACGAGCTTTTCGGGACTGGCTCAATTGTCGACGAGGGGATAAAGCTTCCCAAAGCGCCATAACAAGAAAAACGCCGATGAAAGTTCCGGCTCTAATCATTGTTTCCGTCATATTTTCTCCACATCTTGTTAAGTCTTTGTAGGGTTTCGATAGTCTATACCTTTCGCGATT
>JAZGGE010000277.1:0-2752 GCA_036480195.1 Methylococcales bacterium | reverse complement strand
CCAGCGGGACTTTGATGGGAATAAAAGGGCAGTATCTGATATTTGATACCGGAGTGATAAATATCCGCAAGTATGGAGGGTATAGTCTAACGTTTCGAACAGGAAGCTGAATGCCCTGACGCGATCTTGGCAATGAATAAGCTCTTTATTTGCCATACGAGCGATGATAAACTCCTAATTCCCACTTTTATGGTAGGTTAATCTTCTGGTTCCTAAATGTAGATTCCTTACTAGTCTCCAGAAGGTACACTACCTGATTTATAAAATTATTTTAGGAGATATAAATGACCCACGAACTTCCCGCGCTTCCCTATGCAAAAGATGCACTCGCACCTCACATATCGGAAGAAACCCTGGAATTTCATTACGGAAAGCATCACCAAAGCTATGTGACCAATCTCAATAAATTGATTCCCGGAACGGAATTTGCCGATCTGGCATTGGAAGATATCGTCAAGAAGGCATCCGGTGGGATTTTCAATAATGCAGCACAGGTTTGGAATCATACATTTTACTGGAACGGTTTGTCACCGAATGGTGGTGGTGAGCCAAGTGGGGCATTAGCAGATGCAATCAAAAATCAGTTTGGGTCATTTGCCACTTTTAAAGAAGAGTTTACCAAAACAGCAGTTACGACTTTCGGTTCCGGTTGGGCGTGGTTGGTCAAAAATGCCGATGGCAGTCTTGCGTTGGTTAGTACCAGCAATGCAGGCTGTCCACTAACTGAAGGGCAATCTCCACTCTTGACCTGCGATGTATGGGAGCATGCCTATTATGTCGATTACCGTAATGCACGTCCTAAGTATCTCGAAGCATTTTGGAGTTTGGTCAATTGGAGTTTCGCTGAAAGTAATTTTTCTTGAATAGTTCGACCTATTCCTGAGAACTTCCTTTGTAGGAGGGGCTTTAGCCGCGATCTAGCTCGAGATCGCGGCTAAAGCCCCTCCTACGAAGGTATCAATAAAAGTTCCGTGAGATCAGGGGTTCTGAAGATGTGAAGTTCTGAGTTAAGACTTGCTGTTCACGCCGTCAGTGTCATCAACTTTGAACTGACAGCAATGATCCCCCTTTGCCATACACGCTACCAATTCGACCTTTCTATCCAGTAGTGAAGTCATAAGAGCAATGTCGAATTCGCAAATTTCATGGTGTTTTTGGGCGAGATCGTGATAGACGCAATTACAAGCCTTAATACCTTGCTGCTCATTATCATCGTTAATAGTTGAAGCTTGAAAACCCAGCCCCTGCATCGTTTTTACTAGCTCCTCCATCCGCTCATCCAGGTTTTTTCCTTCAAACTGTGGTTTCAATGTGGCCGACAATGAATTTCCAAGTTTCTGCATATAGTCTTGAAAATGTTCTGAACCGAGTTCTTTTTCCATATCAGTGAGGATCAATTCGGCAAACCATGCGTATTGTTTTGGAAACAGATTGATGCCCGTTTCTGTTAAAACATAGTTCCAAACCGGACGTCCGGCGGTTTTATTCAAAGTATTTTTCTTGATGTATTGATCGCGTTCCAGGGAAACAATATGCTGTTGAATCGCCGTTCTCGAAATATCCAGGGCTATACTCAGATCTTCGATACTAAGACCTTTTTGATTTTCAAGGAGTAACTCAAGAATTTGCTGCTGCCGCGAACTAATCTTCACCACAAGGTAGTCTCTATAGTTATTAAGTATAAGGGTTCAATTATACAATAAAAGACTTGTATAACTTTTAATATTGAAATACACTTCTTTGTGCTCCAGGTCTTTATGACTGGTGAAGCTAGTACTCCGTCAAAATAATGTTGATGGCATGCTAGATTGTAACCCTAAACGAATTTGTTCAAATAGGATATTAATTATGAGCGAAACATTATTTAACAGAATTGGTGGCGAAGCGGCAGTTAACGCAGCTGTTGATGTTTTTTACCGCAAAGTACTCGCAGATGATCGCATTAAACAGTTTTTTGAAGGTATTGATATGGATAAACAATTCGCTAAACAGAAAGCCTTTCTGACCATGGCGTTTGGTGGGCCCAGCAACTATACTGGCGAAGACATGCGTAAAGGCCATGCTCACCTGGTTAAGCAAGGGCTTAATGACAGCCATTTTGATGCCGTGATGGAAAATTTGGGGGCGGCCATGGAAGAATTGAATGTACCACAGGAATTGATTGCCGAAGCGGCAGGAATTGCTGAGAGCACACGGAATGATGTTCTGGGTAAGTAACCGATCATACCTCTTCTGTTCCCACTATCCAGCGTGGGAATAGAGGCTGTGAGGGTTACGAAAAACAGTTTTAGATTTCGGGGGAAGAATACGTGGCAAAGTTGATTTTCGAAGGTAATGTTTATTCGTCGCAGACTGAAGAAACGGTACTGGAAACTCTGTTAAGGGAGAATCTCGACGTACCCTATGGTTGCCAAGCTGGCCATTGTCAGACGTGTATGATGCGGAGTCTTGATAAAACACCACCTGCTATCACCCAAGTCGGCTTGAAAGAATCACTTAAAGCGAAAAATTACTTCCTTCCGTGCATATGTCATCCAGAAGATGATATGGAAATCGTTCGCCCCGACGAAATCGGTAATACTTTTGAAAGTAAGGTCATCGCCAAGGAAATACTGAGCCAGGAGATTGTCCAGTTGATATTGCAATATGAAGGCGAGATGGACTTCTATGCCGGGCAATTTGTTAACTTAATCCGACCAGACGGTGTTACTCGTGCCTATTCGATCGCCAATCCACCGGGAAAGGAAAATCT
>JAZGGE010000276.1:0-12699 GCA_036480195.1 Methylococcales bacterium | reverse complement strand
TGATTTCGTTCGGATAGGCCGCCTTGAATAGATCCACATACTCATCTACTGATTGTAAGCGTTCTGCGAGCTGATTCCAGATACTAAGCACATCCTCCTGTTTTGCTACATCAGCGATAGAATTTTCGCCTTCTTGCCCAGCCATTTCAGTTATAGAAGTGACTGGAAACATCGCCTGGGCTGCAAGAGCGTTATCTAATCCCTCTGGAAAATCATCACCTGCGGGAGTTCTAAATCTGCTTGGCTGTTTTGCATCGGTCTCCACCCTGCCATCATGAAACATTCTGGTAAACTCGAAGGTACCGAGATTAAAAATATGGGGTGCATTTCGGGGAACGCGCTCATAGATTTGATCTGCTAATGCTCCTGTGTTGCGGGTAACACCCAGCCCCTGTCCACCCTCACCAACAGGTAGTGATAGGCCGTCACCCATAAAAATATGTCCGTGATGGCAAGTAGCACAGGAAATATTCCGGTTTCCACTCAGTATTTTGTCATAAAATAACATCTTGCCTAGCGCTACTTTTTCATTGCTATGTACTGGGAAATCAGTTTCACTCACTGGCGGTGGCAGCTTGGAATAATCGAAGGCATAAGTCGATGCGGATATCAGGGCGAGCAGACCGACTGCTCCCAATTTTATACCATAGGTAGTATTTCCGGAGGAGCGTTTGGGTCTGAGTATACTGATTTTCATGGGTTTACATTTAAATTGATACATGATTTATATTTAGAAATGCTGTTGCTATCGATTTGGCAGTTGAACAATGGTCAAATGCCGGCGAATACACACGCCTCTTCGAAATTAATTATTATTTTATAATATTCTTATTTAATTAACCATGGGTATTGTGTTGAATATTGAGGGGTGAGTAGATTAAGGACAGATCAAATGGTACTTAATTAGAACCTGGATCCGTGAGTCCATATTCGCCATGGACTCACGGATCCAGGTAGAAGATAACCATCGGAATGAACACAATCAGTCGGGATGCGAACAGGTCAGCTATATGCCGTGAATATAAATAAAAATCCGCTGCCAATTTCGGGTTTTATCTAACCTTGGTTCCTAACAATAAAAGTTTAGTTCTGCAAAACCAGTCCATGAATAAGATTTCTCACATTCTTCATACCTCCTTCCAGATTGGCCACAATCGTCTCCATCGAAATAGTATCGCCGGAAATACCCGCAGCCCAATTTGCAACAACCGCGCAGCATGCGTACTGCATTCCTTTTTCTCGTGCTAACCCTGCTTCAGGCATTCCTGTCATGCCCACAAGATCGCACCCATCGTGGCGCATGCGTTCGATTTCTGCCGCGGTTTCAAGCCGAGGGCCTTGGGTGCAACCGTACGTACTCTGCTTAATAATACTGATTTCATTACTGTTAGCGGCGGTAACTAGTTTTTGCCGCAATGTTTCGCTGTAGGGAAGGGTAAAATCAATATGTTCCACTGGATCGTTGTCATCTTCAAAAAAGGTGTGCTTTCGGTCATAGCTATAATCGATCAATTGATCTGGTATTGCCAGGGTTCCCGGCTTCATGTCGATTCGAATGCCTCCCACGGCTGCAACGGCCACTATATGTGTTACCCCCACCTGTTTCAGTGCCGCAATATTTGCTCGATAGTTTATTTTATGTGGAAGGATGGCGTGTTCTTCACCATGACGTGCCAGAAAAATGATGCTTTTTTCGTTCAGCAAACCAAAAGTCAAAGGAGATGACGGTGATCCGTAAGCCGTGTCGATAGATTCCTGACGGGTTATTTTTAATTCACTTAAAGATGTTAAACCGGTTCCACCGATGATAGCGAGTTGCTCACTCATGTTGAGTGGTTGTCTTCTTTACAGGCAAAGATTCCCGGAGCATTTCTTAGATATCCTTTATAATCCATGCCGTAGCCAAAAAGATAGCGGTTATCGGTTTCCACACCGACAAAATCCACATCAAAGGGCTTGTCTTCCGAAAGTTTTTTGTTGACGACAACAGCGCTATAGACAGCTTCCGCGCCTTTAGCAAGACAAAATTTATTAATCTCAAACAAGGTGATTCCTTCATCCAGAACGTCGTCAACCAGCAGAATTGTTCGTCCTTTTAAGGGAATTGTCGGTTTATGACCCCATACTAATTTTTCGCCACGCGTTTTGCCATGGTAGCGACTGGCATGAATCGAATCCAGATTAAACGGAAAGTGTATTTGTGCCATGAGCCTGGCGGTAGGGATAATACCCCCGTTCAAAACACATAAAAGAATAGGGTTCCGATCGACAAGTGTTTCATGGATTTCTTCTGCCATCCGGGCGATGCTGTTTTCCACTTCGTCTTCAGAATACAGAAGTTCTGCTTCTGTTCGAACCCGTTTGATTTCTTCTAACATTGATATCCCTCTATACGTCTATGATATTCAGTAAATTAACGGCCTCGTGGCGTTGCGCACTAGCAAAAAGCTCATCAGGATTGAAGGTAGCATGCCCCAGCATCGAAGATAGCCTGCGTTCTCGGTGTTGATCACGATGTCCAGTCATTGATTCGAGCACTTCAGCTGCACCATCAAGGTGATTGCAGACCAGAACCATATCACAGCCCGCATCCAGTGCTGCATGTGCTCTGTCGGAAAATCCACCACATCCTGCTGCACCCTCCATGCTGAGGTCGTCGCTAAAGACAGCACCTTTGAAAGAAAGTCGATTACGCAATACTTCCTGAATCCAGAAGGGGGAAAACCCGGCGGGCTTAGTGTCTATTTGAGGATAAATAATGTGCGCTGGCATAATTCCTTCAAGCCCCTGATGTATTAATTTTTTAAATGGAATCAGATCCTGTCGCTCAATTTCTTCGTAATTCCGATTGTCTACTGGCAATTCTAAATGAGAATCCAGAGCGACAGCGCCATGTCCTGGAAAATGTTTTCCAACTGCAGCCATTCCTGCC
Organism: Methylococcales bacterium; assembly: GCA_036480195.1. Taxonomy (GTDB): domain Bacteria; phylum Pseudomonadota; class Gammaproteobacteria; order Methylococcales; family JAZGGE01; genus JAZGGE01. The sequence goes on along the minus strand of JAZGGE010000276.1, from coordinate 9,767 downwards.
CGGTTCATACCGTGGCGAAACGATGCTGCGAGATCGGCAACAGTGTCAGGGTTATTGGAAAATGATCGATCACCAATGACTTCACTGACATCCGCATCCACGTCAAGGACGGGTGCAAAGCTGAAATCGATGCCAAGAGCAAGCAATTCTGCCGCCATCAACCAACCTGTAGATTCGGTTACTTCAGCAGCTTTCTTATCTGTTGTACTATCGAGTGTTGTATAGGTCGCGGCGGCTGGAAGGCGGGTTAAATCACCCTGAAATCGCTGTACCCGACCGCCTTCCTGATCAACTGCGATCAATAGCTCAGGATAAGGGCTTGATGCACGGATATTGGAAACTAATTCAGCCACTTGCTGTTTGGATATATAGTTACGACTGAAAAGAATGATACCTCCTACAGCGGGATGTTGCAGTTTTTCCTTTTCTTCAACGTCCAATTCAACACCGTTAAGATCGATCATTACTGAACCGACTGTCATTGAATTTCGTCCTCCTGAACCGCAGTGGTGAATTTTTGCAATTTAACTATACTTTCTATGAGTACTTCGTCAAGAGTATGTTGACGAGGCTTCAAACTTATACCTGGATCTGTGAGTTCAGGTAACAATATATCATTATTAATCAGGAAAGCTCTGTGCGCATCTTAATTATTTTACTTTGTTTTTTGTTCTTCACGACATCTGGATTCTGCGATGAAGGAGAAGAGGCAGCAGAAACAGAATATCTGCCTCTTGATTCCAAGCTTATCGTGAATCTGCAAGGGCGAAAGCATTACCTGCGCGCAGAAATTCAACTTATGGTTGCTGGCAGTGAAAATGCAGACAGGATACGGATTCATATTCCTGGTATTCGTCACGCCTTGATTATGTTTTTCAGTTCCTACACCCACGTTCAATTATCTGCACTGGAAGAGCGGAAGGGGCTGCAGAAGAAGGCATTGGAGGAAATTAGAGCAACGCTGGATAAATATTCACAAAGTGATGGTTTGAAAGATGTTCTGTTCACTGAGTTTTTAGTTCAGTAGAGTATTTTTATGCGTACAAAAATTAACACTATGGTCGATTCGTACGACATCATTTTCTATGGGGCGGAAACAAGAAGCGATCAGCTTGATGGTATAAAAGACCGGGTTGCTAAAATTCTCAGGATCAATGATCAAAAGTTGGAAACTCTTTTCTCCCGTTGGGGGGGCGTTGTCTTGAAGCATGGTGTTTCACCGGAAGGCGCAGAGAAAACCAAAGAAATATTGACCGACGCAGGCGCGCTTTGTTTTTTAAGAAAAAGCGAGCAAGCAAAACATGCTGCAACTAGCAAACAAAAATTCCATATCCCTGACATGAGTCGGGTAAGGTCGTGGCTATTAACACACCGCAGGATACTGGTTTTATTGGCGTTAGCCATAACTACTGCAGCCTGTTTTGGTATTGCTGGAATCCCGTGGTCTTCGACCATTGAGGGTTTTGATAAATCTAGAGGAAAACTTGAACAGTCCGGATCTGGAGTCTCTGTAAAAAAGGTAAGCAGAAAGGCTTCGACCATTGAATTTTCCAGTAGCCGACAAGCGACAAAACAAGTCGCCAACATCGCCGGGACTTTATCCGATGTGCAACAGGGATATGCAGAAAATACCGGAATGCCTCAAAGGACGTTATTTTCTTTTGAGAAAACCCATAGTACAGCGACTGCTCTGTTAGCGGAAATTGCTGCTGATCGGGAATGGGATATTTCGTTGGTCGCCGTGGTTCAAACATTACTGGAATCGGGGAGACTCGAACATGCTTTTAAAATTGGTGATCATATCGTCGATGGAATGCAGCGGTTCAAAACTCTGGGGGAAATTACTTATCATTACGCCAGCCGAGGGGAGAAGGGCGTTGCTACTGCAAAACTAAACGGTTTAAAACAAGAAATTGCTACTATTGCTGATCGAACCAGGCAAGTAGTAATGTTGTGTGAACTGGCGACCTTCCATAAAAGAGCGGGTAATCTGATTGCTTCGCAGCAAGTTTTTCAGGAAGCAAGAGATCTTGCCAAAGTCATTCGATTACCTTTGAAAAAATCGATTTCTCTCGGTTATATCGCCGCCACACAAACCCGATTAGATCTTGGGCTACAGGCCGATAGTACTTTCCAGGAAGCTAATGCCATTATGTCCACTGTTCCAGGGCTAAGAAGGCGTTTGCAGGGATATATCCAGTTAGCATCGTCTTATGCCAGTGCCGGAGACAAAAATGGAACCCTAAATGTTTTGCATGCCGCGTTGAAATCAACAAATAAATTATCCGCAAAAAAAGATCGTTCCGCTCTTCTTGCAGAGATCTCTTTGCTCAATGCCCGGATCGGTGGGCATACTGCCGCACTTGATGCAGCTGGGATGATTGAAGCACCTATTGACCGGGATAAAGCCATTTATCAACTGCTTACCGAACAAATTGCTTCTGATAATCTATATGCAGCAATGGCGAGCGCCGAAAAACTGGAGCAGTCGATATACGAAGCGAAAGCTTTTGCGCTTCTTGCCCGCTTTCAAAAAGGCAGTCCTCTTGAACCGCTCGGGAAGGAGAATTTTGAACATGCGATGGATAGTGCGTCTACGTTAACCGACCCCGTTATACAGAGCATTATACTCAGCGAGATTGCCCGATATCATATGCGCAGTGAAGAAGAGGCCACTGCAAGAGAATTGATGACTCTGGCGTTAGGGTTGGCAAAGCAGATGGATAATCTCCAGAATCGGGATCTGGCGTTTGCGGCGATTGCCAAGAACCAGGCACTGGCCTCCTTATTGGCGGAAGCTGACAGAACGGCTACGTTAATTGATAGTCAGCCGCTAAAAACAAGCATCTTGTATGATATCAGCAAAATTCGCCAGACTATTTATGCACTGAAAGTGGTGCAAGTGCCTTTGAATATATGATGTCTGCTGATTCGTGTTTTTGAATACGAAACGCATACTAAATCCATCCCGGACTTACGAAACCAGGTATAATACCAACTCTGCTTTCACCCAAAAGGAAACGGGAGAGTTGTATGCCCTATATTAAGATCCGGACAAACATCGCCGTTTCAGCGGATCTGAAACAAAATCTGTTGTCAGCGATATCTCTCAAAGTGGCCGAGGAATTGGCGAAACCTGAGCGCTACGTTATGGCTGAGCTTTCTGAGAATGCTGATCTAATTTTTTCTGGAAACAATGAACCGGCGGCATATGTCGAGCTAAAAAGTATCGGTCTTTCGGAAACGCAAACTCAGCCATTGTCATCGGTAATCTGTTGCTTCCTTAGGGAAAATTTTAGTATTCAGCCTGACCGTGTATATATCGAGTTTACGGATATACCACGAAAATATTGGGGTTGGAACGAAAGTACCTTTTAGACTGCTTAGAACGGGGTAAAGGTTTAACGGAATATAGATATACCTCTCATGGCCAAAGCGATGCAGCGCACTCCCTGGCCCGTTTTACTTTATCTACTGCTATCCCTTATCGGTAGTACTTCAAGTATCGCCCAACCGGATTCGCCCATTCCTGGGTCCAGCTCGGAATCTCGCCAAACCATTTATAGAATCGCTATCGATCATTCCTTTCCCCCTTTCACGATGATCAATACTCAAGGTGAACCTGCAGGGCTTTTCGTCGATCTATGGCGGGTGTGGGCTGAAACCAATGGATACCAAATTGAATTTCATTCCGGGGAATGGTCGCAGACCCTGGCGATGCTGAAAAGGGGTGAAGTGGATTTCCATTCAGGTATGTTGGCGACCAAGGAACGCCGCAAGTGGATTGACTTTTCCAGAGAGTTTTATGAAACCTCCAGTGCCATCTATACCATAAAGGGCGAACCTCTGTTAGAAGATATTCAGGATCTTGCGGGTAGAAAAGTTGGCGTCTTTAAGACTTCATACCATGAGGATTACCTACGGAAGAGAACTATCGGGGTGAAGGTCGTCACTTTTACGACCAGCAGAGAAATGATTAGAGCAACGTTGGATAGAAAAATTGATGGGTTTTTTGCGGAAATACCTTTGATCAGTCAGGTTCTTGTCCGAAAAGGGTTGGCGGAGTCTTTGCGCCATGGCTCTCAGCCGATTGTTACAGAGCCCTTTTTCGCAGGCGTTCGCAAAGGGAATGCGGCGTTGCTGGAATTAATTAATCAAGGGCTTGAAAACATTTCACAAGATCAATTGATTGCCATTGAAAAACGCTGGATTCCCGATCCGGTCAGTTATTTTTTTGATACTCACACTTTGGCACCGGAGATTTCTCTTACTCCTGCCGAGAAGCAGTGGATAAGAAGCCATTCCGTAATTCGTTTGGGTAGCGATACGATGTGGCCACCCTTTGAATTTACCGACAAGAACGGTCAGCACAAAGGTATTTGTGTCGACTATATGGCTCTTCTTGCCCGCCGGTTAAGTTTGGACATCAAGTTACAACCGACTCCGCCTTTACCGGAGCTCATTAAAGAGATAGGTTTTAACAAGCTGGATGGGGCAGCCTGTCTGTCCAAGACAAAAATACGTGAAACGGCACTCACTTTTACCGAGCCTTATATTAACGCTTCCTCAGTCATTATAACTCGTATAAACCAAGATCCTGTCAAGAATGTCGCCGAGTTCAATGGAAAAATAGTTGCTGTTGAGGAAGGCTATTACCCTGCCGAAAAACTGGCTAAGGAGTATCCTGAAATCAAGCTACATATCGTTGCCGATACAGCCTCTGCTCTTCAGGCAGTTTCCACTAATACTGCGGATGCTTACGTCGGAAACATGGCTGTTGCGACGTGGTATCTTGAGCAAGAGATCATCACCAATCTGAAAATCAATGGCCCGGAGATTGAGCAAGGTCAATTGAGAGTTGGTATTCGTAAGGAATGGCCACAACTCGTGAAAATTCTGCAGAAAGGCCTGGATTCTATTACGATCCAGGAAAAAAAGGCTATCCAGAGAAAATGGATTCCCATCGCCAAGGATCTTTTCAGGGCGGGTAAGCGGGCGCGACTTTCGCCAGAAGAAATGCAATTTGTGCTTACACATCCCGTTATCACCTTCAGCGAGACCCAGTGGGAACCTCTCCATTCTATCAGCGGAGAAGGACAGCCTTATGGGATGTCTATCGATTTTCTAAATCTTGTGTCGGAAAAAACCGGCTTGAGGTTTCAGTATACCCCTGTATCCTCCTGGACTGAAGTAGTGGATGGAATTCGCAACGGCTCGCTTGATATGGCTCCGGCAATGGGGAAAACCAAGACCAAGGAGGCCTATGCCCAGTTCAGTGAACCTTACCTTTCGTTTCCACTGATTATTGTTACCCGTGATGACGTTACCTATATCAAGGATACTTCAGAACTGGATGGGAAAAAGGTTCTGGTTGGAAGCCATTACACCAGCCAGGAATTTCTCGCGGAAAATTATCCAGATATTGTTTTGCTACCGGTTCCCGATGTGTCAACTGCACTGAAAAAACTGGCTGCTGGTGAGGCATTCGCCTTAGTCGCCAATATGGCAACTGCTACCTACCATATTCAGCAGTTGGGACTGACTAACCTTAAAATTTCTGGTACCACCGAATACGAATTTGATATTCGGGCGATGGTGCGCGAAGGCCTTCCCGAATTGGTCAGCATCATTAATAAAGGATTGGCGGCGATCACCGAGGAAGAACGAAATTTCATTTATCATAAATGGTTGCCGATTCAGTATAAATCCCAGGTTGACACAAAACTCGCCTGGACTATTGTAGCCATTGCCACCGCTATCATTGCCCTGGCTCTTTTTTGGAATTGGATTGTTCAGCGACAAAAAGCGGCCTTACGCGTCAGTGAGGAGCGTTTCCATCTGGCCATGGAGGCGTCAGATGACGGGCTATGGGATTGGAATATCCAAACGGGTGAGGTTTATTTTAGTCCTGGCTATATGAAAATGCTGGGTTACGATCCGCGGGAACTCGCTGCCAATCATCAGACATGGGCTCATCTACTCCATCCTGAAGATAAACTGAAGGCTGTCTCATTTACCGAGAATGCCATAGCAACTGTTTCGAAACACTATGAGCACGAGTTTCGATTGAAGACGAAATCGGGAAGCTATGTTGATATCCATTCCAGTGGCTCGGTTGTTGCCATAGATCGGGAGGGTCATGCGACCCGTGCAGTTGGTACTCAAAGGGATGTTACTCAACGCAAGCAAGTGGCCAAAGAGTTAAACAGAGCAAAAAAAGACGCTGAGCAAGCAAGTCAGTTTAAAAGCGATTTTCTGGCTAATATGAGCCACGAAATTCGCACACCCATGAATGCCGTCATTGGCCTAAGCCATCTCGCCTTGCAAACCAACCTAACCGCTAAACAGCGAGACTATCTAGCTAAGATACAAGGTTCCAGCGAGAATCTTCTTACCATTATCAATGATATATTGGACTTTTCGAAAATTGAAGCCGGTAAGTTGCAACTGGAATCCGTTGAATTCCCCCTTGATGAGATTTTTAATAATCTGGCGGATTTGTTTCGTCAGAAAGCAGATGAAAAAAGTATTGAAGTTATTTTTGATATTAATAATGAAGTGCCGAAGAAGCTCATTGGCGATCCACTCAGGCTGCAGCAGGTGCTCATAAATCTGACTAGCAATGCTCTGAAATTCACGGAGTCCGGAGAGGTCATTATTGGGGTGCGACTGGTTAACTTACAACAACGGAGTGCAGTTTTTCGGTTTTTTGTGAAAGATACCGGTATAGGGTTGAGTGAAGAGCAAATCAGTCGGCTTTTCCAGGCATTTCACCAAGCGGATCAAACCACAACACGGCATTATGGAGGAAGTGGCCTGGGGCTTGCCATCAGCAAAAAACTGGTGGGATTGATGAATGGGAAGCTTGGAGTGGAAAGTAATCCTGGCAAAGGCAGCACGTTCTTCTTTACCATTAAAGCCAACATACCGGAGGAAACGGAACAAACGAATATTATTACTGTGCCAACGTTGGAAGGATTAAAAGTACTGGTGGTCTCCGATCATCCGAGCACACAAAAAGCCCTTTGTTCCATGCTGACATCATTTTCTTGTGAAGCGAATTATACGGACAATGCCGACCTGATTCTTGATTTAGTAAAGAGCGCCGATCCACCGTACCAAATCGTATTGTTGGATCAATTTTTTCGAAGTCGGTCCAAAGGTAATTTCGCTGACCAAATCAACGAACTTGCCTCACTGGAACCGAAGGTATTCGCAATAGTCGCTGCCCATGAATTCGAAGCGATGCCCACTGTGGCAATTGGCCTTGTTGATAGCTTCCTGATCAAGCCAGTCGATCCCTCGCAACTATTCAATGCTTTGCTTGAATTCCTGTATTCCGAAGACTTGCTCCAGAATCCTAAAAAACCAGAAGGTAAGCGAGCTGAGTTGGCGCGCCTCAAAGGGGATATTCTTCTTGTCGAGGATAACCTTCTCAACCAGCAAGTCGCGGGTGAATTGTTGGGTAGCTTCGGTTTGTCGGTTGATTTTGCTAATAATGGCCTCGAAGCCCTTACCGCGGTTCGCGAGAAACAATACGATATGGTTTTTATGGATATTCAGATGCCAGAATTGGATGGACTGGATGCAACTCGATTAATCCGCGATGAACTGGGGCAAACCAAACTTCCCATTATTGCAATGACTGCTAATGCTATGGTGGGTGATAATGTGAAATCCACTGAAGCTGGGATGAATAACCATATTACTAAACCGATCGATCCAGACGAAGTTTATCGTGAAGTTCAACGATGGATCCCACAATTCTTATCCGAGGATAATAGAAAACCCCGTGCAAATCCTCCGCAAGATGAAAGTAGTATTCCACCCTACACCGATCCCGAAAGCATTGAACAGGCCGTCGCGCGAATCGGGGGTAATCGAAAGCTATTATCACAATTGCTTCAAGACTTCTATGTTGATCATTATGACGATAAGGAGAAAATTCGGGCAGCGTTACAATCGGGTGATACTAAGACGGTGAAGCGTCTCATTCACACTATAAAAGGAATTGCCGGTAACATCGGTGCGGTCGAACTTGCCGAATCTGCGGAGTACTCTGAGAAACTCGCCCTCAATGATACCAGTTCCGATCTGGATTCCACGATGCAGAAATTATACTCTGAATTAGATGATTTAATGGCTTCTTTGGGTGAGGCCACGGCAGGTAAGATGAGGGACGGGAAACTGACTACTTTGTAGTGAGTCGTACGCCAGAATTCGTGAAAATCCTGAGTCGAACGGAAAACAGGGATAATATAATATTTCATACGGTACAAGTTGCTTTTTCAGTGGAATTCACGTAATAATGCGTGAACCTTCTTGGTTGACGGCAACGGGTGTGGTTTTGGGGCGTCAGGATACCCATTATTGTTCTGGTAATTCTCTCCAATAGACCATACGCAATAAGTGATAGTAAAGTACCATAAGGAACTGGATTTAAAAAAATTGTTAGAGTGATCGAGATTTTTGTCCTGGTTAACTAGCGCCGAAATGGGATAGAAAGACAGGTCAGTTTCGAAAATTATTTAATGTAGGTTCCTCAGGGCGACAATAACGTTATGAAGCGACCCAAGATTCTTATCGTTGACGACGAGCGATTCTTCGTTAACATTCTTATCGACTTGTTAGATCCGGACTACGATTTGGAAGTTGCCAGTAACGGGGAAAAAGCCATCGCGATGGCATCAACTTCCCCTGCACCCGATTTAATTTTGCTGGATATACTTATCCCGGATATCGACGGATATGAGATCTGTACCCGGCTGAAAGAGAATTCTGCCACCCAATATATTCCCATTATTTTTCTCACAGTGAAAAGCGATGTTGAGGATGAAGCCAAGGGGCTTGGTTTGGGAGCGGCGGATTATATTACTAAGCCCATTAGCCCACCGATTTTAAAAGCCAGGGTACGAACACAACTTCTGTTGGAGCAAGCGCAACGGGAAACAGAACGCTACAGTGAGCATCTTGAGCAATTGGTTAGTGAAAGGACTCAAGAGCTTACCAAGGAAATAGGAGAACGTAAGAAAGTTGAAGAGCATTTGCGGATACAGGCTAATTACGATCCGTTAACCCGATTACCGAATCGAGCGTTGTATATGGAGAGGCTCGCCCAGGCTATTAAGCACGCTCAACGTAATAAACTTTCCCTTTCAGTGTTGTTGATTGATCTGGATAATTTTAAAATTATCAATGATACGATGGGGCATCATATCGGCGATGTTCTTCTCGTTGAAGCGGCTAAAAGGCTAAAAGATTGTATTCGCGACGAAGATACCGTTGCCCGCCTGGGTGGTGATGAATTTCTGCTTATTCTGCTTGAAATCAGCGAACAGGAATCTGCTGCGCTCGTAGCTCAAAAGCTACTCAATGAGTTGGCTAAACCCTTCACTCTTAGCAATGGCACTTATCACATCAGTGCCAGTATTGGCATAACTCTATTCCCCAGGGACTCACAGGGAATTGATGAACTGATCAAAAATGCCGATGTTTCTATGTACCAAGCGAAAAAGAAAGGGCGTAACAGATTTGAATTTTTTACCCCTGAGATGACAACAATGGCGCAACATCGTCTGGGCATCGCCAAGGCGCTACGCAAAGGGGTGGATAACAATGAACTCACGCTTCACTATCAACCTATCGTTGATATGATATCCAAGCATCCCGTTGCTACGGAAGCTTTAATACGATGGAATCATCCGGGGCGAGGGCTTCTCTCACCTAGAGATTTCATTCCTGTCGCTGAAGAAACGGACCTTATCGAT
>JAZGGE010000275.1:0-3908 GCA_036480195.1 Methylococcales bacterium | reverse complement strand
CCCAAACGTTCAATAAGCTCACAACTTGCCTTCGCGGTGCCGCCAGTGGCGAGCAGGTCATCAATCAATAAGACTCGATCACCAACGCCCACGGCATCAATGTGGGCTTCCAGGGTTGCGGAACCATACTCCAGATCATAAGAAACCTGATGAACATCATAAGGTAACTTGCCAGGTTTTCGCAGTGGAACAAAACCAACACCTAATTCCCAGGCAACCAATGAGCCGAAAATAAATCCGCGAGCTTCCATGCCTGCAACTGCGGTTATATCCCGGCCGAGGAAGGGGTGCAGTAATTGATGAATTGTCAAGCGCAGAACAGCCGGATCATTGACAAGTGGCGTGATGTCTTTGAACTGAATACCCGGTTTGGGAAAATCAGGAATATTACGTATTTTGGCTTTAATGCGTTCCATTTTTCTCAGGCTTGTTTGGCGGTTTTTCGGCTAATATAGCCCTCGATGCTATCCGAAATACCTTGTATGTTGAGGCCACATTCCGCGAGACATTCTTCTCTGGAACCTTGTTCTACAAAATGATCGGGTAGTCCAAGGTTTAAAACTGGTATTGAGCAGCGTTCCCGTTGTAGAAATTCATTAATAGCGCTACCTGCGCCACCGATAGCAGCGTTTTCTTCGATTGTTACGAAAAAGTCGTGGTTTGCGGTAAGATCCAGGATCAATTTCTCGTCTAGAGGTTTTACGAAACGCATATTGACAGCAGTAGCGTCAAAACTCTCGGCGACTTCGATCGCGGGATAAACCATGCTGCCAAAGGCTAGAATTGCGAATTTTTTTCCTTGCCGTTTGATTTCAGCTTTTCCTAAAGGTAAGGCCTCCATGTTTTCGTTGATCGTCGCCCCAGGGCCTTGCCCTCTGGGATAGCGTACAGATGCTGGACCCTCATGGCAAAAACCGGTATAGAGCATTTGTCGGCATTCATTTTCATCTGCCGGCGCCATGATGACCAAATTGGGGATGCAGCGCATGAAGGAGAAATCGAAAGCGCCCGCATGGGTTGGGCCATCTGGACCAACGATTCCCGCCCGATCAATTGCGAAAAGAACCGGTAGATTTTGAATTGCTACGTCATGGATGAGTTGATCATAGGCGCGTTGTAGGAATGTGGAGTAGATTGCGACTACCGGCTTTAATCCTTCACAAGCTTGTCCAGCGGCAAGCGTAACACAATGTTGTTCGGCGATAGCGACGTCGAAATAACGGTCAGGAAACTGCTCGGAAAATTGTACCAGTCCGGAGCCTTCCCTCATCGCGGGAGTAATGCCCAGCAAGCGTTTGTCCAAAGAGGCCATGTCGCATAGCCACTGGCCAAATACCTGGGTATAAGTTGGCTTGGAAGGCTTCGACTTGGGAAGATTATCTTGGCTGGGGTCAAAGGATGATACGCCATGATATGCAATGGGATCTTTTTCAGCCGGGGGATAGCCTTTGCCCTTCTGAGTGACAATGTGTAATAACTGGGGGCCTTCCATTTCCCTAAGGTTTTGTAGCGTGGAAACCAACGTCGGTAAATCGTGACCGTCAATGGGGCCTATGTAGTTAAAGCCTAACTCCTCGAAAAGTGTTCCAGGGACGACCATGCCTTTTACGTGTTCTTCCGCCCGGCGGGCTATTTCCCATACGCTGGGTACTCGACCAAGAACCTGTTTGCTTCCCTCCCGAACGGTGGAATAGAGTTTGCTGGAGAGAATTTTAGCGAGGTAGTTGTTGAGCGCACCAACATTGGGCGAAATCGACATTTCATTGTCATTTAGTACCACGAGCAGATTGGCGTCGAGAACTCCGGCATGGTTGAGTGCTTCGAAAGCCATGCCGCCAGTTATGCCACCATCACCAATAACGGCTATGGCGTGGCTGTTACGCTTATCAAGTGCGGCTGCAATGGTCATGCCGAGGGCAGCGCTAATGGATGTGCTGGAGTGTCCGACGCCAAAGTTATCGTAGATGTTTTCCCCGCGTTTTGGAAAAGCGGAAACACCATTTTTTTTACGGATGGTACTGATTGTATCCCGACGACCGGTTAGGATCTTGTGTGGGTATGCCTGATGCCCCACATCCCAGACAATTTGATCTTTTGGTGTATTGAAGACGTAGTGGAGCGCAATGGTAAGTTCCACGGTTCCTAATCCGGCAGCTAAGTGGCCTCCAGATTGACTTACGCTATGCAGAAGGTAATCCCGGAGTTCTTCTGCTAAAGGAATCAGGCGTTCCTCGGGCAAACGTCTCAGATCCTCGGGTGAATCAATCTGAGTCAAAAGTGGGCAGTCTTTCGTTATATCCATCGCCAAAGAATTTGGTTGTCGTTAATTTACAACAATATAGCTTGTTGGAAAGGGTGTTTAGGTTCTAAGCGTTAGCAATTATGTAGTTTTATGACGTTGCGTTCAAGCAAATTTTTTGTCGATTGAATCAGCTCTATGATAAAATCCTGTCTAGGAGATTTTCATTTGTCAGGTATTTTCAATAATGTCGAGTGTTCCCGTTGGGTTGGATTTGAGGGGGCATATGTTCTGGTTTTTGTTAGTACTTTAGGGTATTGAGGAGTGAGGGGTTTATGGTTTTTGAAGGATATATTGATCAAGTCCAAAAGATGTATATTGCTTATTATGGACGACCTGCGGAAGCCGAAGGGCTTGATTTCTGGGCGGGGCAGTTGGCACTTAGCCAAGGGGATCTTTCTGCGATAATTGATTTATTTGCCAGTTCCGAAGAGTTTCAAAATCGTTTTGGTGGGCTTGAAAATGATGTTTTGGTAAAGAATATATTTAATTTTGTGTTTAATAGAGAGGCCGATACCGATGGGCTTAACTACTATGTGGGTAATTTGGACTCAGGTGCCATGACATTGGCAACGGTTGCATCACGTATCTTGAGTGGTGCCAGGGATACTCCAAGTGGGGCTCAGGATGCAACGATGATCGCTAATAAAGTACAGGTAGGAAATTTCTTTTCGGTTACCACAGACAAAAAAAATGCGATTTATGGGGAGAATCAGATTGATAGCGCTCTCAACTTGCTAAGTGCGGTTACGGAAGAGAGTGATTCTGTTCAGGCTGCAGTGGCTTCAGCGACAGGCTTAATTGAATCGTTTCCCACATATAACAAGATTTTAGGTGATGAATCCAGTAATATTCTGATTGCCACCGAGGAAAAAGATGTGCTTACTGGCGGGGCTGGGGAAGATACTTTCAGGTTTGCGTTGGGGGAGTCTGTTCCTACCAAGATTGACAGGATTACAGATTTCGAGATTGGTCATGACCGGATTGAGTTCGGAGGGATCCCAGCAGAAGTGGCAGCAGATTTTTCCGGGGTGGATATCACGGACAAACTACCCGAATTTGTCGGGCTTGGCGACCTGACTGCTTCTTTAACAAACGGCGTTTTCGATACATCGAAAGATGTGACTTTTTTTAGCACGCACAATACATTTGAGTTTGCTATATCAAATGGATTGATAGCAGCAAACAAAGTGGTAGCAGTGGGATTTAAAGATGATACTTTCGTTATCCAAAACGTAAATAATCAAGTATTTAATGCTGTTTGGCTTGTGGGGGTAAATATCGATAATGTGGCTGGTTTGTCGACAGGTTCGGAGGCTGATAATATCCTCATCGCTTGAATATATACCTCTCGCGTTCAAGAATGTCCCATTTTTAACACGTCTTTTTTGCAAATGGCGTCGTTGCAAAGCCTTCCAATAGCCAGCTATTGCTACGCCTTTGCGCCTAGGAGGGAGCCTGTCCGAGAATAGAAGCCGTAGCGAGGGAAAGCTGTTTTGAGTCAGATTTTTCGATTTTTTGAGGCGAATAGTAGGCTCTTTAACAAAATAAATCGGAAAATCTGGCCAAAATCAGCTTTTCCGCAGTAGGCTTTCTATTCTCGGACAGG
>JAZGGE010000274.1:0-8007 GCA_036480195.1 Methylococcales bacterium | reverse complement strand
ATTGATAAGAAGTTTAATGAATATTCCTAAGCACTTGGTCAGGAGTAATTTCTTTTAAACAAAGAAAATGTCCCAAAGGACAAACCCGTTTAAAGCAGGGCGAGCATTCCATATTCAAATAAAGGATCTGCGCTCGATCGCTTAGAGGCGGTGTAAAACCAGGGTCCGACGACCCATAAAGCGCGATGAGTTTTTTATCCAAAGCCGCCGCCACATGCATCAATCCAGAGTCATTAGACAGAACGACATCGGCGAGCGACAGTAAATCCACCGCCTCAGCGAGGTCAGTCTCCCCACAAAAATCTAGACATCCATTCTCCGCCGCTCCATTAATTTCATTCGCCAGAATCTGGTCTTTTTCAGAACCAATCAACCAGACATCCCATCCGCCCTTCAATTGATGGCGGGCGATTTCCGAAAAATACTCTGTCGGCCATTGTTTCGCGGGGCCGTACTCGGCTCCTGGACACATTACCAGTCGCTTTTTCCCCTCGGGCAAATTAAATTTGGCAATAATCTTTTTCTGACTATCCGTACTGACTGTTAGCTTGGGTGTGGGACATTCTGGAATCGGAGTGGAATTTTTATCGAAACCCAATACAACAAAACGTTGCACCGTTTTAGAAAGCTCCCGTTTATTGAGAATTCTAATATCATTTAGCAATCCCCACCGTTGCTCTCCGAGAAATCCAGTTCTTTTTGGAATTTTCGCGAAATAGGGAATCAGTGCTGCTTTCCACGACCCTGGCAATATAATCGCCCGGTCGTACGCACTTGCCCGGAGCCGCGTACCCAGATTGAGCCGACGCATGAAACCAAATTCACCGTGCCCCAATGGCATTTTAACACCTTGATTAACTTCCGGCATACGTTCCAATAAGGCCTGTGTCCAACCTGGCGCAAGAACATCAATACGGCATTCGGGAAAACGCTCCTTCAAGGTCATGAACAGACTTTGCGCCATGACCATATCTCCGACCCAGGAAGGGCCGACAACAAGAATGCGGGTTTCAGTAATCACCCGTATAGTTAAATCTGGATCAGAAGATCAAGGTTAAGAAGTCTGGATATTTTCATGCAACCAGAGCTAGCCATTCGCCGTGCCCCGGTTTTCGACCGTAGACGTAATCGAAATAGATTGATTGTAATTGCTCGGTTATTGGTCCTCGTCCCCTACCGCCTATCTGCCTTCCATCAAGTTCACGAATGGGCGTCACTTCTGCAGCTGTTCCAGTAAAAAAAGCTTCATCGGCAATATACACTTCATCCCGGGTTATTCGCTTTTCGACGATTTTTATGCCCAACTCGCTGGCAATAGTCATAATCGTATCACGGGTAATACCTTCCAATGCGGAGGTCAAATCCGGGGTATACAAAATTCCGTTGCGAACGATAAAAATATTCTCGCCACTCCCCTCGGCCACGTAACCTTCATGATCAAGCAGCAATGCCTCATCAAATCCTGATGCTAACGCTTCTTGTAACGCAAGGATAGAATTCATGTAGTTACCATTGGCTTTTGCTTTGCACATCACCGAATTAACATGATTACGAGTAAAAGACGAAGTATGTATGCGAATACCACGTTCCATATTGTCAGCGCCCAAATAACTGCCCCATTCCCAGGCGGCAATCATGACATGCACTTCAAGCTGGTCAGCTCGCAAACCCATACCTTCTGATCCGTAAAAACACATCGGTCTGATGTAAGCACTATCCAGATTATTGCGTTTAACCGCTTCACATTGCGCCAGATTTAGCGTTTGTTTATCGAAAGGCATTGCCATATTCAGAATATGGGCTGACCGAAATAACCGGTCGGTATGTGCTTCCAACCTAAAAATAGCGGTTCCCTGCTCGGCATTATAGGCACGCAGCCCTTCGAACACACCGGCACCATAGTGTAAAGTATGTGTTAATACATGCACCTTTGCCTCCCGCCAGGGCAGCCACTCGCCATCCAGCCAGATGACTCCGTCACGGTCATCCATCGACATAAATATTCTCCCGAATTATCATTTTTCTAGGTAATGGAAACATTTCAGATTATAACTTGCAGCTCAGCAGACTTACGCACCATGAACCATGCTGTCTACTAAAAATAAAGGATGGCACGCCCTAGAGGATTCGAACCTCTGACCTCGGCCTCCGGAGGGCCGCGCTCTATCCAGCTGAGCTAAGGGCGCTTGGTAAAATATCGCGTGAAAATTCTACCATAAAATCAGACTTACTTGGCATATCACACTGCTCACGGTAACATGCTTGCAACGAACACCACTACACACCGCGAACAAGAAAAGCCTCCCAACCGATAGACCCTATGCTAAATTTTAACGGAATCGCCTTGAGGCGAGGAACTCGCCTATTGCTTGATGATGTTACTTTTATTATTCATCAGGGTAATAAAGTCGGCATCACCGGCGCAAATGGAACCGGTAAATCTAGTTTTTTCGCCTTGATTCAAAATGAACTGGGAGCAGATCAGGGGGACTATACCCTGCCTCCCGGCATGGTGATTGCCCATGTCGCTCAGGAAACTCCTGCGGTCGACGCACCGGCCATAGACTATGTGATAGATGGCGACAGGGAGTTACGCAAACTCCAGGCCCAGTTGAAGCAAGCGGAAATCGCACAGGAAGGTGAACTACAAGCCAACATACACGGTTCACTGGATGCTATAGGTGGCTATACTGCTCGTTCAAGAGCAGCCAGACTAATGAACGGACTGGGCTTTGCTGTGCAACAAGAAAACTCACCGGTACAATCGTTTTCCGGTGGCTGGCGGATGCGTCTAAATCTGGCTCAAGCCCTGATGTGTAGATCCGATATACTGCTATTGGATGAACCGACCAATCACCTCGATCTGGATGCAGTTATTTGGTTGCAAGATTGGCTTTCTAGTTATCCGGGCACTTTGCTACTTGTCTCCCACGACCGAGATTTTCTCGACGAAATTACCAACCACATTGTCCATCTTGAGAATGAGACAGCAAAACTCTATAAGGGAAACTATTCTGCCTTTGAGTCATTGAGAGCAGAATTCCTGGCCCAACAGCATTCGGCCTATGAAAAACAACAACAGGAAATTACCCACATTCGCCATTTTGTGGACCGTTTCCGGGCTAAAGCAACCAAAGCGAAACAGGCTCAAAGCCGCCTTAAAGCATTGGCAAAAATGGAGTTGATCGCCAAAGCACATATAGACTCCCCCTTTCACTTTAGCTTCCGACAACCTGAAAAAACACCTCATCCATTACTGCACTTAGAAAATGTCGCAACCGGATATAAAGACAATACCATCCTTTCCGGCGCTAATTTAAACATAGCACCCGGTGATCGCATCGGATTGTTAGGCCCTAACGGGGCGGGAAAGTCAACTTTGATCAAACTGTTGGCCGGTGAACTGCAACCCTTCAGTGGGTTACAGGAAAATGCCCAGGACTTGAAGGTTGGTTACTTTGCTCAACACCAGCTCGAACAGCTACACCTGGACGAAACGCCATTGCAACATTTACAGCGCTTGGATCGGCAAGCAACGGAAAAGGATTTGCGTAACTTTCTCGGTGGATTTGGCTTTCGTGGTGATATGGCGGTAACATCTGTCGCGCCATTCTCTGGAGGAGAAAAAGCCCGGCTGGTGCTGGCTTTACTCGTCTACCAACGGCCCAATCTACTGCTATTGGACGAACCGACCAACCATCTTGATCTGGAAATGCGTCACGCCCTAGGCGTCGCACTTCAAGAATATTCTGGCGCTATGGTGCTCATCTCCCATGACCGGCACTTGCTACGCAGTGTAAGCGATCAATTTTTACTAGTCGCCAATGGCGTGCTAACACAATTCCCCGGCGACATATCAGATTATCGGCAATGGTTGACAGACCAGCGTGCCAACAGCAATGGCGCACAATCGTCACCCGAAGATACCGCGACAAAGAAACAGAAACGTCGAGACCAGGCAGAACGCCGGAAACGATTGCAACCTTTACAATCTGCGGTTAAAACAGCCGAGAGTAAGATGGACAAGCTAAACGCCGACAAACTTGATGTTGAACTACTGTTAGCAGATTCCAGTCTTTACGAAAATACACAGAAAGATCGTTTAAAAACACTTCTACTGAAAAAATCAGCAGTCGAAAAGCTTCTGGCCGAAACAGAAGAGCGATGGTTAACCGCCTCTCATACACTAGAGGAAGCCGAACAATCTCTATGAATTCCTTATCCGAGAATCTACTTTCCTCATGACAGTACTAAGACTTTTCCTTGACATCTGCCTGTTTCGTAAGGGGCCACAGGATATCCCTACTTCCAGTTTTTTATTCAGATTGACGGTAATTATTTATCTGATTGTAGGATTTATTTTCTTACAATTGGGAACAACCGGGTTAAAAGCTTTGACCGAAACGGTTTTCGAAACATTTATTGCATTAGGGTTTGTGTGGGGGCTTTTAGCCTTTACCAAAAAAACGCCTCGCTTTCGGCAAACGGCTACATCGTTACTCGGTTCAGATGCCCTGATCTCTTCACTGGCAATGCCCTTTATGGCAGCCATCAATTATAATGCTGGAGCAGGAGGACCTTATCTGATTATGCTTGTCCTTTTGATATGGCATATATCAGTGATTGGACATATCCTACGTCATGCCCTATCCAGTAACTTGACCTTTGGCCTGGGAATCGCGTTAGTCTATGTTTTTATGTCATACCAAATAGTGGCTTTATTTGTTTAATCAAGGAGAAAAATCATGCAAGATTACCAACATATCATGCTAGCAGCGGATTTTTCCGAACACGCCGAGCCCGTTGCTAACCGCGCACGGAAAATATGCGACCGAAGCAACGCGAAATTAAGTCTACTCCATGTAGTTGATAATTTACCCATTACAGATTCCATCTATGGGCCGGTGATTCCTTACGAAGTGGACATTACTGCAGAATTGGTAAAAGCGGCTGAAAATCATCTGACGAATCTAGGAGAAAAACTATCCGTACCGAAGGAGCGCAGATGGCTGGAACTAGGTAGCCCAAAATTAGAGATAGTTCGAATAGCCGAAGAAAAAAACGTTGACCTGATTGTAGTAGGCTCCCATGGCAGACATGGTTTAGCATTATTGCTCGGCTCCACAGCAAACGGTGTATTACATCATGCAAAATGTGACGTATTAGCAGTCAGGCTGAAAGATTGAACTTCAAACGAGGAATTTTAATAGCGTGGAGGAGCGGCTTGAGCCGGTCCTCCAAGAGATATCCGGCAAGCCCAATTTACGTCAAACTCTCAATAATACGAAAACCGGCTAAATAAGTCCCAATTGCCGAGCCCAACGTACTGAACAGAAAAACAAGAAAAACCCGGGCGACTCTATTCTTCCACCACCCTTTAAGGTGAGTCACGTCCTTGCGCAGTCGACCAAAATCACCCACATTTGGCTTGCGGAGATAGATCTCCGCAGCGGCAGTAACCATACCTGCACCAACCATCGGATTCAAAGAAGTTAATGGCGCGGCGAGGAAAGCGATAATAACAGTTAAAGGATGACCCAAGGCGATTGCCGCCCCGATTGCGGACAAACCACCATTAATGACAACCCACTCACTGACCAGCCGCCAGCCCAAGTCAGGACTGCGGTAAAAGCCAATACTGAATCCTACCAGAATTGCGATGACAATAAGCCACGGAATAACCTTTGGCCACCGACTGCCTTTCGGTATAGTATTCAGCTCGGATAACTGAGCGCTTATTTCATTGGATTCATCTGGAGACTGTTCCAGATGGCTATTGATACCCTTCAGATGCCCAGCGCCCACGACAGCGAGAACGTTTTGGTAACCGGATTGTTCCAGCTCCTGTTGCAGCCGTAACGCCATGAATTGATCCCTTTCACTGATCAGAGGCTTAAACAAACCTTTCTGACTATCAGCAAATTGCGATAGGGTTGCATCCAAAACGTCACCTTCCTTAAGTTTTTCAATTTCATCTTCGCTGACTTTTTCACGGGACACTATACTGACTAAAAGTCCCGACAACAAATTCCATCTCTGCCACCATGGGATGTTGCGATAAACCCTTTTCATGGTGGTCGTCACTTCCCGATCGATCAACAGCACAGGCAAATCAGATTGTTCCGCCATTTCAATAGCCGCCCGCATTTCTGCTCCAGGCGAAATCCCAAACTCATCGGCAAGCCGCTGTTGATAAGCACTCAATGCCAGGTTTGCAATCACCATGGTCGTTTTACGTTCCCGTAAGACTTGAAACAAATCCATTTTCGCGATGGCATCCGGATTCAACATTGCGTTATGTCGGCTGGGACAAAGTTCTATCGCTACGGCATCAAATACACCACTGCTTAAAAGCTCTTTCACTTTAATAACACTGGCGCGGGAGATGTGGGCAGTACCGAGCAGGGTAACTTCCTGGTTGCCTATCTGTATGTGAACGAGAGGTTCTTCCTGGGCGTTCAAGTTTGTTTATTCTTATTGTTGTTGTATAGCGGAAGATGAGTATATACCCATTACCTACAGGTTTTCTAGTAATTCGATGAACATCTTATGGGCATTCCCGCGTAGGTACTTGAGAACGAGGACCCTTAAACTATAAAAATTTCCACACATCCAAGACAGACACTATTTATTTGCTATGCTTAAAGAAACTAATTTTTTCGCTGTCAAAGACAACCAAGTTAGATACCCGAATCGATTCCATGCAAGCAAGACATTCAAAATCACAATTTGTTGCAGTGGCCTCAATAGCTGCTGAACTCAGTGAAGTTATGACCGTCGCCAAGGAAATATCCCTGGCGGCAGCCAACGCCAAGGCAATTGCATTCCGAGCTGGAGAAAAAGCCAGAGGATTTCAGCCTATTACCGACTTCATCAATGAATTGGCCCGAGAAACCATTGAGTTGGTTAACGAAATTAATGAACAGGCATTTCACCTCTATCAAATGACTGTTGAAGAATACCGCTACGATCATACTCACAAGAAGTTCAAAGAAGTTGAGCTATTGGCGACCGGTGCTGCGTTTGAAGATTCTCTGAGTACGGCTAACAATAACGTCCTGAAAAGATCCCAGGAATGTCGCCGTCAGTTTCAAACCCAAATCACCCTGCTATTCGAACAGCTTGGCAGCGTATTGCACCCTGCGCGGGCAGCGAGGGTAATTGCAGCAAATTCACGCATTGAAGCGTCGCAGGCTGGCGAGCATCTACAGAGCCTTCTCGCGGTCGCGGAAAGCGTGGATAAAGCGGCTGAGGTAATTCATAGTAATGTTCAGCGATGCCGAAGCGCACTTTCGGTTATCCAAATAAACGATAAAAATTAGGAAAGGGAGAAGAGACCATGAAAATGACCAAACTCTATGACGGAGAATACCAATGGATGGCCTACGGACGGGATAGCAATAAACCGGAGAAAATTATTGATACCAATCAATATTTGATCAGAACCAGTAACCGTTGCCTACTAATGGATCCCGGTGGCGTCGAACTTTTCGCTCCGATGTTAGCCGCCGTACTGCATCATGCTCCGGTTGAAGAAATTACTGACCTTTTTGCCTCTCACCAAGATCCCGATATCATTTCTTCTCTAGGATTATGGGATCAAGCCCTTCCCCATGCCCGCTTACATGCGCCGGCCTTGTGGGAGGGATTTCTCCGTCATTTTGGCTGTGAAAGCATAGAGTATGTACCGATAGCTGATAACGGCGGCGTTATCGAGTTGGATTCGGTAAATCTGCAGCTTATTCCCGCCCACTATTTACATTCATCTGGCAATTTTAACGTCTACGATCCTAAAGCCAAAATTCTTATGTCAGGCGATATCGGTGCGGCACTTGAGGAACCCGAAGCTCCCATGTTTGTAGAAGATTTCAACGCTCATACGGAAAAAATGCGCTATTTCCACCAGCGCTGGATGCCGTCGAATCAAGCGAAACGGGTTTGGCTCGATCGCGTCAGAAAACTGGATATTGACATGTTAGCACCGCAGCATGGCCGTATTTTTCGGGG
>JAZGGE010000273.1:0-4669 GCA_036480195.1 Methylococcales bacterium | reverse complement strand
ATCAATTTGTATTAATTAGCATTATCAGCTCTATCTTTTTTAGGATTACATAAATTGTATAAAAAACTGACACCTCATACAGGAACTTCTAATAGAAAATTCAGTGAAACCTAACGGCAATGACTATATCAAATATCTAATGACTCCCACATGACATCAACTCTCTTGGTGATATCCTCTGACATCCGAATCGGAATACCCCACTCACGATTGGTTTCACCGGGAAGCTTGTTGGTTGCGTCAAAGCCCACTTTCGAACCCAATCCAGCCACCGGCGAGGCGAAATCCAGGTAGTCAATAGGGGTATTTTCCAGCAGGGTGATATCCCTGACCGGATCCATGCGGGTGGTCATGGCCCAGATGACATCTTTCCAATCTCTGGCGTTGACATCATCGTCGGTCACAATAACGAATTTGGTATACATAAACTGGCGCAGATACGACCAGGTTCCCAGCATGACCCGCTTGGCGTGGCCGGGGTATTGCTTTTTCATGGTGATAACGGCAAGGCGATAGGAACAGCCTTCGGGAGGGAGGTAGAAGTCGGTGATTTCCGGGAATTGTTTTTGTAGAATCGGAATGAAGACTTCATTTAATGCAACACCGAGAATAGCCGGTTCATCAGGGGGTCTGCCGGTGTAGGTGCTATGATAAATGGGGTTTTCCCGCTGGGTTATTCGGTCAATGGTGAAAACCGGGAATTGCTCTACTTCATTGTAGTAGCCGGTGTGATCTCCAAAGGGACCTTCCGGGGCGGTTTCCCCGGGGTGGATAAACCCTTCCAATACAATTTCCGCGCTAGCGGGTACCTGCAGATCGCTAGTCTGGCATTTCACAACTTCAGTTTTGCTGCCTCGCAATAAGCCTGCGAAGCCATATTCCGATAAAGTATCCGGAACCGGTGTGACGGCACCCAGGATGGTTGCGGGGTCTGCGCCCAAAGCCACAGCAACCGGAAAAGGTTGATTGGGATGCTTTTGTTGCCATTCCAGATAATCCAGCGCACCACCGCGATGGGCTAACCAGCGCATAATGACCTTGTTTTTAGCAATCACCTGTTGACGGTAGATTCCAAGGTTCTGGCGTTCTTTTAGAGGTCCTTTGGTAATAACCAGCGCCCAGGTAATAAGTGGTGCAACATCACCTGGCCAGCAGGTTTGAATCGGGTATCGGCCCAAGTCAACTTCATCTCCGCTCAATACGATTTCTTGACAGGGTGCCTTTTTAACTTCCTTTGGCGCCATGTTGAAAACCTGCTTGAAAATAGGCAATTTTTGAAAGGCGTCTTTCATTCCCTTTGGTGGATCGGGTTCTTTTAGAAAGGCTAACAGCTTGCCCACTTCCCGTAAGGATTCGACATTATCCTCGCCCATCCCCATAGCAACTCGACGGGGTGTACCGAATAGGTTTGCCAATAGGGGGATTTGAGAATTCTTGGGGTTTTCGAATAGCAGGGCAGAGCCTTCCTGCTTTAATGTACGGTCACAGATTTCGGTGACTTCGAGATAGGGGTCAACAGTTTGAGAAATTCTTTTTAGTTCGCCGGTTTTTTCCAGTTGCTGAATAAAATCACGCAGATCTTTGTATTTCATAATGTGGACGAGGCTGATCTATCCATTGATAGATTTCCAATGTTGCTGGGTCGCATTTACAGCAACCGCTATTACATGCGGTGCCTGATGGCAGTTTACGGACTTTTCCCTTGTTGATCCACTTTTCCAGCATGGGGTACAAGGTTGTGGGTTCGACATTGAAATACCCGGTCATATCCGTTATAGCGGCTTGTTTCTGAGAGATAAGGTAGGCTTTTAATTGGCTAAGTGTCATGATAACCCTCGGTTAGTGATAATCTGCTACCGCGTCTGTCGGAAGTTTCTGGCTGTTCCCCCATAGCTTTAAGCCGAAAATCACCATACCGAAACCGGTTACCAAGCCAACAATCCAAAACAGGGAGGATTCCGGGTGGCGGGAGAAAGTTGCCACCTGATAGGCAATTGTCGCTGCTATATAGGCGATACCGGTTGTCCAGGCAGAGATGAATAACGTCCAGCCCATATTGGTTTCACGGAGGACGGTTGCAGTAGCGGCCACGCAAGGAAAGTAGAGGAGGATGAATAAAATATAGGCAAAGGCGCCCGCTTGACCATCGAACCTCATGCGCATAGCGTCGAAAGCGGAGCGGGTGACTTCTTGTTCGCTGGCAGCGGCTTCAATCGTACTGATATCGCCAATATTCAGACCAATCGGATCAAGCATGGAGTCAGCAACATCGGTAAGATTTTCGGGGATAGTATCAAGCGCTTCCCGAATGCCAGTCCAAAGGTTAAATTCTTGAGTGTTTTCCGCCGACTTGTCAGTATCTCCTGATGCCAATTGGCTGTAGAGGGCATCCAGTGTGCCAACAACCGCTTCTTTAGCCAAAATACCCGTAAAAATACCCACAGCGGCAGGCCAGTTGTTTTCATCAAGCCCCATGGGGCTAAAGGCTGGAGCAATAGTTTTACCAATGCTACTCAGCACAGATTTGTCAGTATCGGTATTATTAAAGCTTCCGTCAGTACCCCACGAACCAAGAACATTGAGAACCAGCACCATGGGTACAATAACTTTACCGGCACGGAACAGAAATGACCTTAATCGTTCCCAGGTGCGGATGAGAATGCCTCGAAGTGTTGGGATATGGTAGGACGGCAGTTCCATAATAAAGGGTGATGACTCACCTGCCAGTAATGTATTTTTCATGATTAATCCGGTGAGTACCGCGACGGCGATGCCAATCAGATACAGCCCGAAAACAAGGTTTTGTCCACCAACCGGGAAAAAAGCGGCAGCAAACAGGGCGTAGACGGGAAGGCGAGCACCACAGGACATAAAAGGGCTCATCAGGATGGTCAGGATTCTGTCACGGTGATGTTCCATAGTCCGTGTTGCCATCATTGCAGGAACGTTGCATCCGAAACCGACAATAAGGGGAATGAAAGCTTTTCCGGGTAATCCAATGAAACGCATAAAGCGATCCATGACAAATGCTGCACGCGCCATATAACCCGAATCTTCGAGGGCGGAAAGAAATAAATAGAGGCAGCCAATGATGGGGATGAATGTGGCAACCACTTCTATGCCGCCGCCAATGCCCTCTGCCAACAAGGTCACGAGCCAGGGCGGTGTGTCGGCTTGGGATAGCACATGGGCGAAACCATCGACAAATATCGTTTTGGCTGACATGTCGAAAAAATCGATTAGCGCGCTGCCGATGTTAATGGTGAACAAAAACATCAGATACATAACGACAAGGAAAATGGGGATACCCATGATTCGGTTAAGAACTACAGCGTCAATTTTATCTGAGATCGTGCGGCTGATTTCGGTGCTCTTTTTTACTGTATCGCGGGTCACTGTACCGACAAATTCATAGCGGGCATCAGCAGCGAGAATATCGATATCTTCATCGAGCTGTTTTTCTATATCGGTTCGTAGCTTATCGGCAAGGTTTCCAATAGTGTCATCCGTCAACTGCCGTGCCAATGAGTCATTTTCAAGAAGCCTTAACGACAACCAACGGTCATCAATTTTGTGTGCCTTGCTGTGGGACGCAAGATTGGGCAGTAATTCCTGAATGGCTTTTTCTATTTCGGTTTCGTAGCGAATATGAACCGTGGGGATTGGATGGCTACGGGAATATTTGCGGATATTATCCTTGAGTTCTTTAATCCCCTTCTTTTGTGTAGCAATAACTGGCACGACAGGGCAGGAAAGTTGGTCAGAAAGACCATCTATATCAATTTTAATATCCCGATCCTTTGCAACATCCATCATGTTGACGGTAACCAACATGGGGATTTTCATTTCGATCAACTGGGTCGTGAGGTAGAGGTTCCGTTCGATATTCGACGCATCGACAATGTTGATGATTAAATCGGCTTCCCTTGCTGCAATATAATCGCGGGCAACTTGTTCATCCAGCGAAACGCCTTCTTCCGAAACTTCAAGGGAATAAGTGCCCGGTAAATCAACAACCTCAAACGTATCACCTTCATACTTAAATGTACCGGTTTTGCGCTCTACTGTTACTCCAGGCCAGTTGCCAACATGCTGTTTGGCACCGGTTAAGGCGTTAAAGAGGGTGGTTTTGCCGCAGTTTGGATTGCCGACAACACCGACAATATAAGATTCGGCCATTTAAATTTTTTCCACAAGCAAGGTTGCCGCCTCATCCTTGCGTAATGTGAGGGAAAACCCCCGGACTTTAATTTCAACAGGGTCTCCCATCGGCGCGAAACGAGTGATAAAGAATTCGACTCCAGGCGTGAGCCCCATGGACAGAAGCTTTCGCCTATAAGCCTTTCCTTGTTTATCAAATCCGGTGACCTTCCCGGATTCTCCGGTTTTCATTTCGTTTAAACGAGTCAAGCCGGTTCCACGAGAATCTTATGCGCCATACCGGAACCGATCGCTAAACGGGTTTCCGAACGGGCTATGACAATCGAGTTACCCTGACGATTGACGATTTCCAATAGACTGTTCACGCTGAGTCCCATACTTGCCAGGCGCTTGCTCAGCCCACGACCACCGAGAAGGGTAACAATTTTCAAAGCTTCGCCTTCACTTGCCATGCTCAACGGGAATGAGCGACTATGATGAGAATTTCTTGATTCAGGCATACCGAACC